>NZ_BAAHNZ010000006.1:0-128236 GCF_054655215.1 Hominimerdicola intestinalis | reverse complement strand
AAATTATAGGAGGAAATCCAATGAAAAAGACAAGACTTACAGCAATAATGCTATCGGCGGCAATACTGACCTCGCTTACTGCCTGCGGAGCAGTTGACGATACCGCAGACGTAAAGGTAACGGCCGAGAAAACCACAGCTGCTGCTACATCGGCAGCAGGAACATGGCGGCCTGAGCTTATAACCTCTGCTCAGACTACGGCTTCTGCGGCAACGTCGGCTTCAACGACTTCCGGCACTACTAAAAAGACCACGACTGCCAAGGACAAAGATAAGTCTGATAAGACTACCACAACAAAGAAAACCACCGCGTCTCAGGAACAGAACAGCGGCAATAATTATGATAATAACGAGAATGATTATTCCGGCGGAGATAATAACGGCAATAACGATTATGATCCGGGATATGATGATAATCAGGATTGGAACAACGGAGGTAACAACGGAAACAGCGGCAACGTAAATACCACCACAACAGCCAGAAAAACTACAACTGCAAAGAAAACCACTACAGCGAAAAAGACAACCACCAAGAAGCAGACCACAACCACAGCTGCGCAAGCTAAGCTTACTCAGTCGGATGTTGACAGGCTTGTGAGGGAAATGCAGGAGTATTCCCGACAAAAGTCAAAGCCCTTTATAGACAGTATTTACGCTGATTGCGGATATTCTTCAGCTGAAGAATTAATGTCTATAATGGAGAGAGAAATGACGCCCAACAACAGTTCATGGGATAATCCAGAGAGATATTACGCTAAAGTGTGGACTTATAGTGACATAACAGTAAGATTAAAAAACACTGTAGATGCCCAATATTCGGCCTATCCTGATGTTCACATCGTTGTTTATGCTGAAAAGTGTTCAGATGAAGACGGAGTATACTGGAAGATGTATATGTTACGATAGAACTTGACAAACATAGTAAAGCATGATATACTAAAAATGAAAAAGGAGCATACCGATAGACGGTTGCCCTTAACACTTGCTAAGTAGCCGTGCTTTGGACGAGGGCGGCTACTTTTTTATACTCTTAATCGCTTCAGTTAAAGCTACTATGAGTAAGATAGCTAAAGTTATGTAAATAACTTCCATACTATCAACCTCCTTTCGCAGTCCATTTCACACTAAGTGATACTCCGGTTTCTGCTAATGAGAGGACAACCGCCTACCGTTTCTGGTATGCTCCATAAATAATATATCACAAAAAAGGAATAATGTCAAATAAAGACGAATGAAACAGTAAATTTCATTCGTCTTTATTGTAATAAAAAAGCTAAACAAGAAAAATATTGTCGTATGGTGTTGACAAATAAGTCAATGATATGGTATAATAATTAAAATTGCTATGAAAAAAATAGAACTACGGCATAAGACATAGAAAAAGGGGTATAAAATTGAAAAAGAAGCAGATATATTACGACACTGGATTAAAATATAAAATTGAGAACTCAGGCGTTAGCTGTATGAACAGTGTCGAAAACGATCGAATAAAATGAGAAAACACTTTAACTATTACTGTTAAGGTGTTTTTTTTATGAAAATTATCCCTTCGGGGTTGACATAGATAAAATCAAAGACGAAAGGAAAAGTGAAAAAATGCAGACAAAAAATCTAAAAAGACTGGGGATACTGATAGTAACTATCGTGATGACGGTATGTATGCTGTCGGAGGGAATAACAGCCTTAGCGGCAGCGACAACGGACAAAACGTATACGCTGTCAGGCTGGGGGTACGATTTCCGAAATTCAGGACTTCCAAACGCATACGATCCGTTAACGCAATCAAACAGCAACCTGCCGTTGGGAAATAACAGATTTTCTTTCTGACGGAGTATTTGGACTTTACGCAGGCAAAGACATATATTTTGGGGATGAGTTAATTTACAAATCAGGACGGGAAATAGAGCGGATAGCTTCAAGCATTTAATTACGCTCGTTCCATTATAGACGAGTACATATACTTTTACAATTATCAAGGTATTCAGCTAAAAACAAAACTGACTCCGCTTGAACGGCGAAATCAGTTTGTTTCTTAAAACTTAATATTATGATACCGTTGGCGGCTTTTTTGTTCTGTCTGTACAATATAGTGCAGTCTGAAAGTCAGATCGGAGTTTTTTTCTAACATATTTATGTGACTGTGCAGACTGATAATCATTTGTTGTCGGTATTGTTATTATATAAAATATTTTTTAATTTCATGACGGTAAATATCGTTATAATAATACCAGTAAGCACCTGAAGTTTCAATATGCACACCTTCAACTGAGCCTGATTCGTCTTTACGAAAACACGCTAATACTGAATTCGGAGGCCACGTGTCAAGTGTCTGTACTAATTCTTCTTTGGTGTTGTCTGCCAGACAGATCAGCGAATATAAATTATCAACCGTATCAGAATTCAAGGTTTCTACATAACGCAGATCTTCTCCGTCTGAAATCATAAGCTTTATACTTTTATACAGCTGTTCTAAATTTTCATGAGCGGAGGCGATAGTCGGAAAGTCATCGTCTAAACTATCAAGTGAAATATCATAAACTTCACCGTTTGACAGAATCATAAATCCGCTGTATCGAAATTGAGATTCTGAAACGTAAAATGCCGGATGCTCCAGCTTAAAATACATGATTTCTCTTTCGCCCAATTCAGATGCATGACGTATCATTTCCGGCTCTAACTTCATTACATTCTGCGGCTCCGGAAGCTTTTCCATAATTTTTGCTGTCGTTGTTTTTTCTGTTACAGCTTTTTTTGTAGTTGTACTTGATGTAACAGCTTCTGTAACAAATGATCCCGTTGCTATGATGTTTTTTGATGTTGCAGCCGCTGTGCAGCTTGACGTAACAGCCTTTTCTGTTTCGTCAGCGGAACTATTCGGATATACCGTTTTACTGCCGCAGCCTGTCAAGGCAATTAATATCGCTGTTAAGAAAATGACCTTTTTCATATCTGCACCACTCCTATATCTGATTTATCAGCGGATAATATTGATTGGAGATATGACCCCGTTTTCCATCTGGAATACTGTCCATTCTGTTCCTTTTTCGTTATTTAGTATGAGCTTCTAACCATGTTTTATAGAACTCGCTGTTTTGAATCATTTGAAGAACTGAAACAGCATTGACATCCTTAGTTTCATAAGAACAACCGGTATTATTGCCATATGATTTTACATGAAAAGAGCTTTTTTCTCCGTCCTCGTCAGGTACATAGCAGTATATTGTATAAAAAGCGCTATCTTTAACTTCTGGAGCAAGTCCCATATCATCTTTTTCTCTCGAATAGTACTCACTTGCCAAATCGATTTTAGAAATATATTCTGTAAGCATTTCTACATCATTCAATTTTAACTGACCAAGATAATAAGGTTCTGAACATAGAGTCCAAACAGAGACATCGCATTTGTACAACTTATAAAAAAAATTGTTTTCATCACTTCCCTCTGCGTTTAACGAATAAGTTGTTGCCCATATATCACCATCCGATAAAACGCATAGAATAAAGAAATAAAACTCATTCTGACTGCCCGGATAATTGCATACTATAGTTGTACACAAATTGTCAAAATTCAGAACTGATGTTACATATTCTGTAGTACTGGAAATACTTTCTGAATTTAATACGAAAGGCTTGCTAGTGTGAGAATCTCCTCCCTTCGATGTTCCGCATGATGTAAGAGGAAACAACATATAAAGTGATAAATAAAAAATACATATTCTCTTCATAGCTCTCTCCTTAACTAATTGTATTCATTGTTGTTAATGCACCGCTATTATAAGATGTTAAAAAAATTTTGAAATGTGATATATTAATTTGATCCATCCACTCTTTTATCATTTGTATAAACTTTGTTATGGCGTGTGGTGGATTATCTTTAACAACCCAATCCTCAAATTCACCAATAAAGTTATCATTTTTTAGTTCATAAAATTGATTTTCTATATAGTCAATAAAAAATTCAATTTTTGCTTTTCTCATAAATTGTTTTTCAATCAATGTAAATCCTTGTTTTTTAAAGGACAAGATTGTATTCTGATTTATTGGATTTTCAGAATAATTAAATGAAACAAATTGAGTACAATCAAAATTCTCATTCATAATTAACGATACTTCCATTACTTCCGCTGACATACCCTCAGAAAACGATTTTGGAAAATTCCCCGAAATATTAAACTTCTGATCAAGTCCAATCAAAGTAATAAACGTTTTATAATTATATCAACGTAAAAATTCATTGTTTATAATTTTCCTTGTTTCAACATTTATTTTAAATACTAATCCAACAGATGAGTGCACCTTTAAGACACCATTTTCGTTTTGTATATCAACATTTCCTGTTGGTCTTTTTACATTTAAAATATCATTTATTTTCCAAAGCTCGTTTCCGTTCATATCAAATGAAACAATATTATTAGCTATAATTTCATCATCATACATTAATATTATTACTTGATTTGATATTTCTACAATTTTCCTTATTGTATATTTAACCTGGATTTTCTTACCTGAAATGTCGATAAATTTGCCATCATATTTTATCATAATTTTTTTCCTTTCACTCTAAATCATTTATAATTTTAAACCAAATAGGATTTAAATCTACATCTTTTATTGCAAATTGTATATCACCACCTGTAGTTCCCCAACTTGGTTGTGGTCCAACAATACTAACTTCCAATGGTGTTGTAGGTGGCAATTTAACGTTAACAACTTTATTTGGTATTTTAGATAGACCTAACTTTTTTGCTATTTCATTTGCAGTTAATTCTGCTATATCATCTGTTCGAACGATAAAACTGCTCATAGCATTATTATATCCTTCTAAATATACCCTTGAATATGAATGATCTCCTGCCTCCACTGTATAAGCAATAGTATTTTCAGCAATTGGAGGATTAGTAAATCCCATATCGTACCAATCTGCATTAGCCGCCAAAGCTGGCTCAGTTTTAATTATGTTGTATCCATCAGTAATAAGTTTAATTTTTAGTTTTTTCTCTGCTTGTATATAGTCAATATTAAGTTCACCCTCTCGTACTTTCATCCAATTTTCATACCTCGCCGCATCTTCTGCCGACATACCAGAACTAAAAGGCTTATTTTTTAAATAATCATCAATATTACTAACTATATCTCCGTCATTTCTGATATTCAAAATATCATCAGCCGATTCAGCCAATATTCTATCTGCATTTACTGAGTCAAGACGTTCTATTCCTAACTCAAAACGTGATAAATCTTCTGCATTTAATACGCAATTCCTTTATCAATTAAACAGCAATTCATATCATCAAGATTAAATTTTCTTGTAAGTCTTCCGAACTTATCCATATGGTTTTTATCACCATTACATATAACAATTAAATTGCCGTTTTCAAATGTTAAATAGTTGAAGATATACCCATTGATTGGACGAATTTCTTGTTCTTCATCACCATTCAAAACGATAATTTTATTCTTATTACATAATATAACGATTTTATTATTATATGGCATAACCTGTTCGATCTCTGCTAATACGATTTGTCTATTTGTAGTAAGTAATGTATTAGTAATCAGATTATATTTTAATATCATGGATCCTTTTTCATCGTAAAATTGTACTTCTTGTTCAACATAATTCTCACCGCATTTTACTTGTATAATTCCTTTATTTTCAGTTGCCAAAAAAGCATTTTTTATTTTAAGTTTAATATCATTCCAACTAACTATTCCATTTTTACAACTTAAATTTTTAATCATACTACTATCTCCTTATCAGTCTATTATCTTTACTGAACCTATATTTAAGTATTTCATCATATCCACATCATACCCCAATAATAAATTTAATTGATTATATCCACCTGGATAAAAACAATTTGCATTTAAATCTAATTGTGGTCCTACTAAACCTTTTAAAACAGGTATTTGAGCTCCTTCATTCACAACATATGATACAACAACTTTTGGGTCTTGTTTCCAATCGACTTTAACCGCTAAATTATTTCTTACATCTTTAATACATTTGATTTCGTTAGTGGTAGCAAATCTTCCTGGTTTTGTTATTGGTTGATTAGAGTCCAAAACTATATTAAATTTATCACCTGGTAATAAAACTGAATTTTGTGGAATAAAATCATTCGGCCAAGGAGATTGATCTTTAATAATTTTAAAATATTCATCAATATTACCCTTTGGATTATAAGATAAATATTCATTCCATGTTTTTTCAGAGCCTATTCCTAAATTTCTCCAATAATCATCATACCTCGCTGCATCTTCTGCCGACATATCAGAACTAAAAGGCTTATTTTTTAAATAAGCATCCGTTTTACCAACATAACTTAGATCACTCTTCTGTCTTAATCCCGACCAATTAAAATAATTATCAGCCTTATTAAGACCATGATCCATCAGCACTCCGGAAGCTATTCCTGTTATCATCCTCTGCGACGGATTCAGGTTAAGCTCCGATGTCATGTAGTCTGTCGCAAATCATATATGTATCTAATTACATCTGTGTAAATACTTCAACCAGAGTTTTTCTCATGAGTTTTTCTTTTCTGCTTTAAATTCTCTGACTTTTTCACACCATTCGTCTATCAATTGGCGCAATTCCTTTGTGTCTACCTCGCACCAGTTTCCCATTCCGTCCTCGGCAAGCATATCATATATCATTGTTTTTTGTAAAGTTATTTCCACTCCGCATACATTACCGGCTATTTCTCGCTTGCTCTCCTTTCCTTCTATTACCATGTCGAAATTTTCTTTTATCCATTCTTCAAAAGGTGTTACATCATCCTCTAAAAATGTAGATAGTATTTCATACTTCTTATTTTCAAAATCAATTAGTAACACTTCTTCATTATTATCTAGTTTAAGTTTTCTCAATTTATATTTATTCATGTTTTTACTCCTGTTCTGATGGAAAAGCTGATATTATTTTGCCGTTCTCATCAATAAACATTTTTATCTCAATTCCAGTTTTTGAATTTCCTATGTATACATTTCCACGACGTAATTTTCTATTTTTATATGCCTCATTTATTGCATTTACTACATCCTGCGGACTCATATCTTTTGAAAAAATAATGATTACTAATAAAGAAAAAATTATTGGCATTTGATTAGCATGTTTTCTAACATATCTAAAAAGTCACTGAATTTTTTAGAAGGATCTCCAGATGGCTTATCTAATAGTTCAGTATGGTTAGAATTAATGTTCTATACAAACCAAGTTATATCATATTATCCAAAAATATACTTTTTTAAGTTTTTATTATTATGCCATAGTTGATTATTTTCTATAAAACCGTTTATGGATTGGTTTTCTTCTTTTGAATATATGTCTTTGTCAACACCATACATAATCATTCCATTAAATTTAAATCCATTCACTTGTTTTAAAACATTTATATAATCAATTGGGAGACTTGCACTTAATGTTTTTTAACAGTTTCTTTAAAATTATGCATATCAGTTTCTGACACACCTTTATTAAATTCTTCACCATACTTTCTCTTTTTTAAAGATAACATATCAAATTTTTCTTTCCACATAATTTAATTCCTAATGCATTGCCTAATCTTCCGGCAAATTACAAATAATTACTCAATTAAAATTATTCCGTATTTCATTTGACAAACTTTATTCCATCGGACAATATCCTTCCATGCTTCTTTTTTTACTATGCCATCTGTAAATGTTATTTCGCTCATAAATTCTACTTTTCTCTTTTTAATGATCTCCCTTAAAAAAGGCAATATATTTTCTTTATCTATTTTAAATGTAGCTATATTATGTTTTTCGTCAAATAAAATATCAATAAAATATACTACTGCCATATACGCTTCTACCACTGATCCATTTAACATATCAATTAATGAGTCTTCAAATTTCTTTTTTATTTTACTATTGTTTTTATATTCTGCATAAATCGCATCAGTTAAAATTCTTCCTGTATCTGTAGGTAGCGCTCCGGGCACATACTGCGATAGCTCTATCTTATATTCACCATCCCCGCATAAAAAGTTTTTTATTTCATTTTTTTCTAACGCTTCTAATAGCATCTCTCTAATGTACATCATATTTGATTTTCAAGTATCAAATCATATGCATCTTTTTCACTTAATTGCGCACGCATTGCATCTGATTCGCTAATTTCAATTGTATCAAATTGTTCAACTATCTCACCAGCATCATATTTAACGTGATATTTTCCGTTTTCAGTTAAAATTTCAATACCATACTCTTCAAAAATCTTTTTCATAACTTTACCTCAATTTATTTTATTTTAGAAATTATATATTCACTTGGTTTTGGTGAAGTAATTGTAGCTTCAACAATTCCACCCTGTGTATATCCTCCTGGTAGCCATTGAGTATTTGCTCCTAACTCGTTTCCAGACGGCATTCTTAAATTCAATCCGAATTCTCACTAATCCGCCACCATCATCAAAATGTCCTATATCAAATCCTAATGATTTATCATAACGGCTGGATGGATTCTGTTTATTGGTTTAGTCGATAAATTGGGATTAATTATCAACCACCCGGTTGACAAGCGTCATATACAGAATAAACAATTTAATTTTCGTCATACTCAATATAATAATAGTGTTTTAAGTGGTCGGGCATGACAGGTCCATTATCCGTGTAAATGTAATACGCAACTTTGCCTTTTTTATTGTCTTTAATCTCTCCTAAATCAAACTCTCCACACTTTTTTCTACAATATGGATATCAGATTGCAATATGGACCAATCATTATATTTATAATAAGTTGAATGAGAAAAAGCATACACAACAACTGTACCAATCAAAGCAATATTTGCAACTAAAGAAATGATTATAATCCGTTTACTTTTTTATTTTTGCAGCGTTTAAGCAGCATAACAATGCAAATAATAAGACCGACGACAGGACAGCTAAAACGCAAAACATATCAATTGAATAATACCAAGGGTTCACAGCAAATACCTACACAACTACCGATATGTCACTTTGTCTGCTACAAACAGTATATCACAACTAGCCGAATATTTCAATCTCACATTTTTATATCCAAATCATTATCTTCTAAAAATATACTGAGATTTTCGTGCAAAGATAAACCCTCTGAATAACAGAAAATTCCGTCACAGGTATTGTCATCAGAAGTGATATAACATTAACAAGCCCCGTCCATGAAAACCATGGGCGGGGCAGTTGAAGCTAATAAATTCGCCAATCAATTCTTGTTTTCGTTAGTAGCTTTTGCAGCAGTGATTTTATACTTTTAACTCTCTTAAAAAACCATCTTTAAAAAGTTAAGTGAATGCGGTTTAACACTGGAAGCGTCGTGTCCTGTTCCATTCGTAATATGCCAAATGCGCTTTACTGTATGTGTCCGACTGCGCTGTGCTTGTTTTTTGCACAGCCTGCAAGCAGTTAGACCGCCGGTAATAAAGCGCAGCCTATTTTCCTTGTTTTCATGTGGCGTCACCTCAATCAAACAACATTCTTATAACGTAATGTTTTTTACATCATGTCCGCCCTTGCCGTTTACACAGCAGTCACTTCGTCCAATTACAAGGGGCGCTAAAGTCTGAGGTATGATGTAATCTCAGCCGCTCGGAAAAAGTGGAGCGAAAGAAATCATCAAATAAGAAACATTTATATTATAAAACGCAAGCAATCACCTTGCTTAACTTATAATATAGCTAAATGGCATTTAATGCTTATTGAACAAGACCCATAACTGAATAAGTTATGGGTCTTGTTCAATAAGCATGGCGCGCTGCAAGGGACTCGAACCCCTGACCTACTGGTTCGTAGCCAGTCACTCTATCCAGCTGAGCTAGCAGCGCATATGATATGTTTCGTTTCAACTATACTATTGTATCATAATAGTACCATTATGTCAAGTGGAACAGTTAATTGACAGCTTTTTTTACACTCTATTCATATTTGACCGCTGTATTGGATTTTTATTGTTTGTGTATGTGTTTTGAAATATAAAAACCCCGCCGTTCCGAAATCTCCGAACAGCGGGATTAATTTTATATTTCTGCCTGCGGGTATGATTAATACATTCCGCCCATTCCGCCGCCTGCAGCTGCAGCCATTGCGGCATCAGCCTGAGGGTCTTTGATATCTGCAACAAGGCTTTCGGTTGTAAGAACCATTGCAGCTACCGAAGCAGCGTTCTGAAGAGCTGAACGGGTAACCTTTGTCGGATCTACGATTCCGGCAGGGATCATGTCAACGTACTCCTCGGTATAAGCGTTGAAGCCGTAGCCGACCTTTCTGGAACGTACGATCTTGTCGATAATTACGCTTCCCTCAAGACCTGCATTAGCAGCGATCTGACGTACAGGCTCCTCAAGAGCGCGAAGCACGATCTTAGCTCCAGTTTTCTCATCGCCTTCAAGCTTGGCGCAAAGCTTCTTTACGACCGGCATAGCATTGATAAGAGCCGTTCCGCCGCCGGCAACGATACCCTCCTCTACTGCCGCCTTTGTAGCAGCCAGAGCGTCCTCAATGCGCAGCTTCTTTTCCTTCATTTCTACTTCTGTAGCGGCACCAACCTTGATCACAGCAACTCCGCCCGACAACTTCGCAAGTCTTTCCTGAAGCTTTTCACGGTCGAAATCAGAGGTAGTTGTTTCGATCTGAGCCTTGATCTGATGAACCCTTGCCTTTATATCGTCGGACGATCCGGCGCCGTCTACGATAATGGTGTTTTCTTTCTGGATAACTACCTGTCTTGCCTTTCCAAGCTGATCCATTGTAGTTTCCTTTAGCTCAAGTCCAAGCTCTTCGGAAATTACCTGACCTCCTGTAAGAATAGCAATATCCTGAAGCATTTCTTTTCTTCTGTCGCCGAAGCCCGGAGCCTTTACTGCAACGCAGGTAAATGTTCCTCTCAGCTTGTTTACGATAAGGGTTGAAAGAGCTTCGCCCTCAACGTCCTCGGCAATTATAAGCAGTTTCTTTCCGGACTGAACGATCTGCTCAAGAAGAGGAAGTATTTCCTGAATATTTGAGATCTTCTTATCGGTAATGAGAATGTAAGCGTCGTCAAGAACAGCTTCCATTTTTTCGGTATCAGTTACCATATAAGGAGCAATATAGCCTCTGTCGAACTGCATTCCCTCTACTACCTCGCTGTAGGTTTCGGCAGTTTTGGATTCCTCGATAGTAATAACGCCGTCGGCTGTTACCTTTTCCATAGCTTCTGCAATCAAGTCGCCTACGCTCTCATCTCCGGAGGAAACAGTCGCAACTCTTGCAATATCGGCAGAGCCTTCAATTTTCTTTGAGTTCTCAACGATAGAAGAAACTGTAGCGTCTACAGCCTTTGCCATACCCTTTTTTACTACCATAGGATTTGCGCCTGCGGCAATATTCTTCATACCCTCGCGTACAAGCGCCTGAGCAAGAAGTGTAGCGGTAGTCGTACCGTCTCCTGCAGCGTCGTTGGTTTTAGTCGCAACCTCCTTGACGAGCTGAGCGCCCATATTCTCAAAAGCGTCCTCAAGTTCAATTTCCTTTGCAATAGTAACTCCGTCGTTTGTGATCAGCGGAGAACCGAATTTCTTGTCAAGAACAACGTTTCTTCCCTTAGGTCCCATTGTTATCTTTACCGTATCTGCAAGCTTATCAATACCGGTCTGCAGGGATTTTCTGGCTTGCTCGCCGTAAATAATATTTTTTGCCATTTCAATCAACCTCCGATTAATTCTTATAAATTGCCATATACTATTATAATAATGCGTCAGTTTATTCTACAACAGCTAAAATATCATCCATTTTAACGATTGTATATTCCTCGCCGTCAACCTTTACCTCTGTGCCGCTGTACTTGCTGATAAGAACCTTGTTTCCTTCCTTTACGCCCATTGTAACGTCCTTTTTACCCGGACCTACTGCAACTACCTCAGCTACCTCAGGCTTTTCCTTTGCGGAGCCGGCAAGAATGATTCCGCTCTTAGTGGTTTCCTCGGCTTCTACCATTTTAATAACTACTCTGTCCTGAAGCGGTTTGATTGTCATAATGATCCTCTCCTTCTGATTTTATCAGGGAATATATCCCTTTTGATTTTTATTTGTTTGTACTGCTTTAAATAAAGCTTTTTAGCAGACAAGCTTTTCAAGTGTTAGCACTCCTTATCTTTGAGTGCTAATTATATTATAATACCTTTTTCAGAAATTTCAAGTCTATATGCGTAATTTTCTGAAACTTTGTAGGCTTGCACAAAAATGCATTTTATATATAATATAATTTGGACAATTTTTAACAGATTAAAACAGCGTATATGTTTTTTTATTCATCGGTCATATTTGCTTACATATAAAGCCAGTATTATTAATTAATTAACTTAATTATTGTCACTTTATAAACCTTGCTTAACGATATTCTTGAAATTTACAGAATATTAATAATATATTAACTAAATATACAATATATCTGATTGTGAATTTGTTATAATGCTTATATTAATTGAAAATTAACTTGCGGATTGTTCAAAATTAAAAAACCGCAGTATAGTTTGATTATAAGGAGGAAGATTATATGTCATTGGGCAGAGTTTTGGTTGTCGACGACGACAAGAATATTTGCGAGCTTCTTAGACTTTATCTTGAAAAAGAGGGGTACGGAGTTATACTTGCACACGACGGAGAGGAAGCAGTTGTTAAATTCAACGCTCTGAAGCCGGATATTATTCTTCTTGATATTATGCTGCCGGGTATAGACGGCTGGCAGGTATGCCGTGAGATAAGAAAGAAATCTAATGTGCCGATAATTATGATAACGGCTAAGTCAGAAACCTTTGATAAGGTTTTGGGACTTGAGCTGGGCGCTGATGACTACGTTGTAAAGCCGTTCGATACCAAGGAGGTTATTGCCAGGATCAAAGCGGTATACCGCAGAGTAGGACAGGCCTCAGGAGAAGCTGAGATCAAGGAAGTAAAGTATGACAAGCTTTCTGTAAATATGACGAGATACGAGCTGAGAGTAGACGGAAAGGTTATAGATACTCCGCCTAAGGAGCTTGAGCTGCTTTTCCATCTTGCTTCAAATCCCAACCGCGTATATACCCGCGATCAGTTACTTGACGAGGTCTGGGGCTTTGAGTATTACGGTGATTCAAGAACTATAGACGTTCATGTAAAAAGACTTCGTGAAAAGCTTGAGGGCGTTTCCGATAAGTGGGCGCTTAAAACCGTATGGGGCGTAGGCTATAAGTTTGAGGCTCTTGAAAACGCACATGAGTAATCGCCGGAGCATTTTTTCTAAATACTTTGTTATCTGTTCAGCAGTAATACTCATAAGCTTTATATGCTTAGGAGCAGTATTACTGCTTGTTTCTTCTCGGTATTTTCTTGAGGAAAAGAAGGATCTGCTGGAGAAAAACGTGCTTTCTCTTGCGGAGGATTCAAAAAGCGTTATGATAGCTTCTCCTTCGGACTGGAAGGAACGGGTAACGGATAAAATAAAGGAATATTCAATGGGCTGCAACGCCGATTTTATTCTTACCGACAAAAACGGCGGAGTGCTTATAAGCTCTAATTATGACGGAACATATGCCGACGTAGAAATACCACAGGCAATGCTTGACAGCTTCGGCTCGGAGGCTAGCTATGTCTACGGAGATTTTGACGGCTCATTTAAAGAGCAGTGTCATATTGTCGGAATATCCTTTGAGGCTAACGGTCCGTCCTATTATCTGCTTGCTGTAAGCACAAAGTCCAATCAGGATTATTATATCTGGAATATTATGGAGATATTCGGGATATCTACGGTTATTGTTATTATAATCGTACTTATAATCGTGTATTTTACTACTATGAAGCTTACAGAGCCGGTAAAGGAGATCGCTGCAGTTTCAAAGGAAATAGGAAAAGGAAACTTTTCGGTCGCACTTCCTACCTATAATGTTCAGGAGTTTGAAGAGCTGAGCAATGCGTTCAATGATATGGCGGCGTCGCTGAAAAACTACGATACAATGAGAAACAGCTTTGTGGCAAACGTTTCACATGAGCTTAGAACGCCTATGACCTCGATCGGGGGCTTTGTAGACGGACTGCTTGACGGAACTATCCCAAAGGAAGAGGAGCGGCATTATCTTAAAATTATTTCCTCAGAGGTTCACCGTCTTACAAGGCTTGTACGTTCAATGCTTAATCTTGCCAAGATAGAGGCAGGGGAGCTTAAGCCTGATATGCAGTATTTTTCGGCGCTTGAACCGATTGTTGATTCCCTCGTTACCTTTGAGAACCGTCTTGAGGAGAAGCATATCGAGATAAAAGGACTGGACGTTGACAGGGTAATGCTGTACGCCGACAGCGATCTTATTCATCAGGTCATGTATAATCTTATTGAAAACGCCATAAAATTTGTAAATGACGGAGGTTATATTGAATTCACGTTTACTCCCGTCGGATATATGACCGTAATTTCAATCAAGAACAGCGGTGAGGGGCTGAGCGAGGAAGAGCTGCCTTTGGTTTTCGACCGCTTTTATAAGACTGATAAATCAAGGGGACTTGACGCAGCAGGAGTAGGCCTGGGACTTAATATTGTCCGTTCAATAATAAAGCTTCACAACGGCAAGATTATGGTAAGAAGCGTTCAGGGCGAATATACGGAATTTGTTTTTACGATTCCCAATAAGCTGATCGACGACTGATACAGCACTTATAAAGTATAGCTTTGCAGGTATATATGCACTGAAAAGGTCTTTCGGCGGCTGTCATTGGAACATTATCCGAAGTAGATATAAAGAAATGGTGCATACAAGAAAAAAAGAACTAATGTATAGAATGTCCCGGGAGGAATTATT
Organism: Hominimerdicola intestinalis; assembly: GCF_054655215.1. Lineage (NCBI taxonomy): Bacteria > Bacillati > Bacillota > Clostridia > Eubacteriales > Oscillospiraceae > Hominimerdicola > Hominimerdicola intestinalis. Next base: position 113,428 of record NZ_BAAHNZ010000006.1, on the reverse strand, counting down.
TTGAGCTTTTTTGATGATTTGGAAAGCAGTCCGCAGGAAAATATCCGTTCGGAAGCGGCAGAAGCGGAAACTGAGAACGCCGCTGAAGCGCCGAAAACGGAGAATACTGTAAAGCCTGATCAAACGGAGTTTACTTCCGCTGATTTCTGGGACTCAGTTGCGGCAGTACGAAAAAAGCGCAGCAAAAAGCTGTCAGCCGTTGTTATAGTTTTTATGCTGTTTATCGTTATAGTTACGTCTTTTATAATTACAGTAGCCGTAAAGGGCAGAGGCTGGCTTGCAAATATAATTGCAGGGGATCAGCGCATAGAATTTACGCTTCCTATAGCCAAGACCCCTCAGCTTGACGACAAATATTATGAAGAGGACGGAAGATATACTGCTCAGGGAATAGCCGAAGCGGTTTCTCCTTCGGTAGTTTCGATTGAGATATACAAGACAGGAACGTCCTTTGCGGCGGTAGGTCAGGGAAGCGGGATAGTTATGAGCGAGGACGGATATATCCTTACCAACGCTCATGTAGTAGACGGAGCTTCAAAGGGAATAAAGGTCGTGCTGTCGGATAAGACCGAGTATGAGGCAAAGATCATCGGAATGGATACAGCCAGCGATATCGCGGTTATAAAAATACCTGCAAAAGGACTTTCCCCGGCACAGTTCGGAGATTCGGAAAGCGTCAGCGTAGGAGAGGACGTAGTTACTATCGGCTCTCCCGCTGGCTTTTACGGTTCGGTCACAAAGGGTATCGTTTCAGGTTTGGATCGTCAGATAAAAGTAGAGAATTCCTCTATCTCTATGAGCTGTATTCAGATAGACGCTGCAATAAACCCCGGAAATTCGGGCGGCGCACTGCTTAATATGTGGGGGCAGGTTATAGGGATAACCTCTTCTAAGCTGGCTTCAAGCGATTATGACGGAATAGGATTTGCTATTTCTATCAATGCCGCAAAACCTATTATAGAGAATCTTATGGAGTACGGATATGTTCAGAACAGGGTAAGGGTAGGGATAACCTTTTATTCGATAAGCGAAACTACTGCTCAGATGTACGGAACAAAAGCCGGAATATATGTTGTTTCTGTTGACCAGGACTGTGATATAGCAAATACTCAGCTTCAGCCGGACGATATTATTACCGAGTTTGACGAGACCGAAGTTTCGGACAGTGAAACGGTTCAGGCTTTTCTAGCAAAGAAAAAACCCGGCGATACTGTAAAGGCAAAGGTTTACAGACCGTCGGTTTCAGGAAGCGGAGAAGAGTTTGAAATTGAATTCAGGCTTATGGAAGATAAGGGTTCTCTTATTGAAAATACAGACGGCAATGACTAAATCGTATGCTGCTTAAAAAAGCATATAAAAAACCGATGATAGCATCAAATGAACCAATCCACAAAGGTTAGAAAAAGTTTAGAAAAAAATTATGCAAACCGACTAAGTGAAAGCTTAGTCGGTTTTGTTATTCAGCATTGCACCTTTTTCAGCCTGCGATCAACAGGAGATAACCCCTGAAGCCATTTCAAAGTTTCTTTATATCCTTAAAAACTTCCGCTATAAACTAAAGTTATCTGGCAATTTCGATGAAACGGTTATTTTTTCTCCGCTTATTGGGTGTTCAAAGCTTACCGAAGCGCAGTGAAGCGCCTGACGAGTGTAATCCTCCATGCTGCCGCCGTACATATCGTCTCCTGCCAGAGGGCAGCCGATATAGGCAAAGTGAACTCTTATCTGATGAGTTCTCCCAGTTTCAAGACGGATCTCTGCAAGGGAATATTTATCGCTGCGGACGATAATGCGGTAATTGGTAACGGCCCTCTGACCGTCTGGGGATACCTGACGTTTTATTATTGACTCCCGTTCTCTGGCAATCGGTGCGTCTATCCTTCCCTCTTTGGGCGGAAATCCGCAGCATACGGCGTAATATGTCTTTTCAAAGCTTTTTTGCAGCTTTGCCGCACCGTATCGGCTTTTGGCGCAGATTACACAGCCGGAGGTATCGCGGTCAAGTCTGTTTACCGGACGAAAAGCGATACCGGGATAACGAGCGGCAAAAAAGTTTCCCAGTGTATCGCCCTGATGCTTTACGGACGGGTGGACGGGCATAAGCGGCGGTTTGTCAAAAACGACCAGATCACAGTCCTCATAAAGAACGGGAACGTTCAGAGCCGAATTAGGCTCAAGCGTTTTCAAGTCACGCTCGTTCAGTATGATCTCATCTCCGGCTTTTATCCTGTCTATAGTTCTTATCGTTTTGCCGTCACGGGTAATTCCGTTCTCGGTACGTTTAAGCGAAGTAATGAGCCGTCTTGAAATTCCTCGCTTTGAAAGCGCTTCGCCAAGAGTTCTGCCGTCCTCGCAGGAAGCTATAATAATTTTAACTGACATAATTCAATGCGTTCTCCTATTTTAGCGGGACTGACCTTTGCGGTACTTGTTCCAGCGCTGTATCATTGCCGGAAGCTTATCCTGCCAGTAATCTCCCATAAGATCCTCCATGAATACGATATACGAAACCATATAATAAGGAATTACTGCAAATACGGGATAAAATAAAAACAGCAGAGGAAGAAACTTAGCAAACGAGAATACAAAGCTTATATATCTTGAATGCTTCCCCTCCATAAGCTTTACCGACAGGTCGCAGGCGTCAAAAATATTTGCCCTTGGGTTCAGGGTCATTATATAATTTGTAAGGCATAGCGAAATGCAGTAATGAATAAAGACCCCAGCCCAGACAAAAGTAAATCCAAGCGAAAGCATAAAGCAGAACAGTCCCCAGGAGGTAAGCTCGTTGAGCTTGCATACCCAGCCCCAGTAATAGACCTCATATATACCTACGAAAAGTGGAGCTGCTCCGAAAATTTTGAGCATAGCCGTTACAAGAGCGGTAACAAGACCTCTCGGAACGATCTTTTTGAAATTATTCTGTATATACTGCCTTGATTCAACAAAGCTTTTTCCCTGAGTAATTTCGATAAAAAGCCGTCTGGCTATGTAAAGCTCCGGCATTATGAATATAAAGAAGATAGCCGCGCGCAGTCCTAAAAAGAAAAGTCCGAAGCCGTGCGTCATGAAACTCATAGAGTAGTATTCCCTCAGGTCAAAAAAGGAAAGTACAAGAAAAATAAGAATTTCACTGAGCGCGAGAAAGCATACGAAAGCAAGGATAAAAACCGTAAGTGCGATACAGTTGCCCCAGTTTCCCTTCAGACGCTTAAGAGCTTCTGATTTTATTTCCTTATTTGTTATAGCTGCTCACGTCCTTTCGCTAATGCTTTTGTATATTTTAAAATTCGTCGTCCTGAAGAGGAGGATAGCTTCCAAGCAGCTCGAATGCTCCTGAACGCTGCCACATTGAAGCCGTTATAAGGATCTCAAAGCCCTCGCCGAAGCCGCATTTGTATTCGGCAGGCTTTAGCTTCGGAACTCCGAAGCAGCTGAGCATATTCATTATTATTCCGCTGTGAGTAACGACGGCGCAGTTGGTAAGTCCCTCGTACATCATATCTGAAATTATAATATTAAGAGCTTCGTAGCATCGGTTTACCACATCTCTGGCAGATTCACCGTTGGGAGCAGGGTTGTCTAGTCCCCCCTCCAGAAATTTTTTGTATGCTTTATTATTCATAAGCTCTTCGGCGGTCTTGTTTTCAAAATCACCGAAGTTCATTTCCGCAAGAAGCCCCAGATCGGCCGTGTAACGGTTTGGGAAAAGTATATCGGCTGTCTGCCTGCATCTCTTTAAGGGGGAGGTATAAACCTTCTGTACCGACGGATAGAGATTTCTGTCCGCTTTGTCGTATAGATCCGCTATTCCTTCGCGGCTCAGGGGAAGATCGGTAATCCCGATATAACGTCCGTCGGTATTGGCGCTGGTCATTCCGTGGCGGACAAGTGCTAGTCTGTATCCTTTCATTATCCATAACTCCTTACAAAATATAACGATATATAATTTTATATGTATTTATTCGACAAAAAAGCTTTACAAATTTACGAAAATATTGTATACTAAATACCATAAGCAAATTCAAAGGGGGAAATTGTATGAGAACCGCTTATTCAGGTAAAAAGGAATTTATTCAGTCCAGCAGAGAGATAGGGCAGCGGCTTGCTGAAATAAGAAAATCGAAGCATATCAGCCAAACTGAAGCTGCAAAAGCTCTCGGAGTTACTCAAAGCAGCCTTTCTCAGCTTGAAAGCGGCTTCAGAATGTGGTCTGTTCCGGCAGTTATCAAGCTTATAAGATATTACAACGTTCCGTATGAAAACGTATTCGGTAGCTGGAAGGGCGCTGAATCCGAACTATCTCTTACGGCCGACGATGATTTCGAGGCGCCTGTATCTATGCTTGAGCTTCTTTCAAAAGCTTCCGGCTCTGAGGATATATCAATGTCGGTAAAAGCATATATTTATGTATGTATATACAGAATGCTTAGACAGCTGTATGAAGCCAACCCCAGAAATTCCTCGTCGATCTTCAGTGTTGATAATGAGGAGGCAGACAGGATAAGCGGAAAAATACTTACCGAGGAGCCTGCCCGTCTGAATACTTTTATAAAATACAGCAGCCGTATAAACCGTCAGGATATTGAACTGCCGGTCGAATATTCCCAGATGCTCAGGGAGCTGGTCGGAAAATGCGAAAAGCTTATAAAGGCATATATTCCAGAGATCGAGCTTCCTGAACTGAAGCCGTGAGCCGATTTAGATCCAATGTTCTGTATATTGTACTTAAGAATCATTATAGCACAGCTGTTGATTTTTTTCAAGCCTAAGGAGAAAAAGCCATGCATATAACTAAAAGTCACGCGGTATGTGCGGCTGCACTGGCAATGATAGCCGCCGGAGCGGTTTTTTCGGTTTTTGGGGCAGACAAAGCAAAAACGGTTCAGCTTTTTGCAATGGACTGCGTATGTACCGTTTCGGTATCTCCGCAGACTTTGATCTCTGAATGTTCGGAGCAGATAAGGGAGCTTGACGGCTTGCTGTCCGCGTATGATAAAGGCTCGGATATAAGCCGTATCAATAATTCCGATATGCCGGTAAAGGTTTCGGAAAGTACGGAGCGGCTTATAAAACGGGCGGTAAGCCTTAATAAAAGGTATCCTCAGACAGACTGCACTTCAGGCAGGCTTATAGACCTTTGGAACGTTACCGGAGATGATCCGAAAATTCCTGATACAGAGGAAATAGCAGCAGCACTTAAAACAATTGGAAGCGAAAATATGATCATATCGGACGGCGGTATAAAGCTTGAAAACGGTGCAAAGCTTAATTTCGGATCCTGTGCAAAGGGCTTTGCGCTTGATGAGGTAAGAATGCTGCTCGATAATAAAAACGCCGAATATGCTGTCGTTTCCTTCGGATCTTCAAGTCTTTTATACGGAAGAAAGCCGGACGGTACAAATTTCAGCACCGATATAGAAACACCTGACGGTTCAGGAGCAGCGGCGCTTTCGTTTGAAACCGGTCAGTGCTTTATTTCTACCTCGGGGGGCTATGAAAGATTTTTTACCAGGAACGGTAAAAATTATTCTCATATATTCGATCTTAAAACTGGATATCCCGCAGAAAGCGATATAGCGTCGGTTACGGTCATTACCGAAAATGACGGTATGCTTTCGGATTTTTTGTCCACCTGTATTTATATAGAGGGCATCAGCGGACTTGAAAAATATCTTGACAGCGCGGATTTTCAAGTTATAGCTTTAGATAATAAAAACAATATATACTGTTCGGAAGGAATAAGAAACAGTATTGAAATAAAGAATACGGCTTTTCATTTTGCAGATAAACCAGAGGAGGAAAATCAATGAGGTTAAACGGAATAGCTCTTGCCCACAGAAAGGGTACGGAAAACTCCGAAACTATTGCAGTTCCCTGTCCGGAAACCGTCAGGATCGCTATGTCACAGCATATGGGTGCGCCGTGCATGCCCTTAGTCAAGGCGGGCGACGAGGTCAGCGTAGGTCAGAAGATCGGCGACTGTGAGGCTTTTATGACCTGTCCGGTACATTCCAGCGTTTCAGGAAAGGTCACGGCGGTAAGCGATATGATACTTGCCAACGGAAAATCCTGCAAGGTCGTTGAGATCTGCTGTGACGGACTTCAGACCATTTCACAGGAGGTTTCGCCGCCTGAGGTCACCGACAAAAGCAGTCTGGTTCGGGCGGTAAGGGATTCGGGTTGCTGCGGACTTGGAGGAGCAGGCTTTCCTACTCATATTAAGCTGAATTATGACGAAAACAAGACAAGGATAGATTCCCTTGTAATAAACGCGGCGGAATGCGAGCCTTATATAACCAGCGACTACAGGGAGATGATAGAGAACTCCGACGGCGTTATAAGAGGTTTAAAGCGGATAAAGAAGCTGCTGGGGATTGATAACGTATACATAGGTATAGAGGACAACAAGCCTAAAGCCGCCGCACTGTTTGAGGAGAAGCTTGCAGGGGAGGACGGATTTAAGGTGCTCAGGCTCAGAGCCTGCTACCCTCAGGGAGCGGAAAAGGTCATAGCTTTTAATGCGACAGGCAGAATAATAACGGAAGGAACGCTTCCGTCGGATCACGGTATCCTTGTAATGAACGTTTCGACGGTCGGCTTTATAAACAGCTATCTTGAAACGGGAATGCCGCTTGTTGAAAGGCGGATCACCGTAGATGGCGACGCAGTAAAAACTCCATGCAATCTGAAAGCGCCTATAGGCATGAAAATCTCTGATATACTTAAATTTACCGAAACGAATATCGCAGGAATACACAAGCTTATTTCGGGCGGCCCGATGATGGGTATGTGCGTGTACGATCCCGATACTCCGTTGTGTAAGACAAACAATGCTATTCTTGCCTTTAAAAAGCCTACCTCGGTAAAGGGGAGGGAGGCCGATCCTCAGCAGACAAACTGTATACGCTGCGGAAGATGTATAGACGCCTGTCCTTTGGGACTTATGCCTGCGGAGCTTGAAAGGGCTTACGACCGCGGGGACAGGGCGGCGCTTAATAAGCTGAAGATAAATCTTTGCATGAACTGCGGAAGCTGTTCCTACGTCTGCCCCGCCAAAAGAGATCTTGCGGAAAAAAATCAGCTTGCAAAGGGCTTTGCGCTGAGCAAGTAAAGGAGGATATCAATTTTGGAAAAGCTTACAGTCAGTCCGTCACCTCATATACGCAGCTCTATGACTACTTCTAAGGTAATGACTCACGTTATTATCGCTCTTTGTCCCGCACTTATCGCCTCGGCTGTAATATTCGGGGGCAGAGCGCTGACTCTGACGGGATTCTGCATTCTTACCGCTATGGCGTGGGAGCGCCTTTGCAATCTTATAATGAAACGTCCCAACAGTACGGGGGACATTTCGGCTGCCGTTACTGGAATGCTGCTTGCGTTCAATCTGCCGGTCACGCTTCCGTATTGGATGGCGGCAATAGGCACATTTGTTGCTATAGTTATTACAAAGCAGCTTTTCGGAGGACTGGGTCACAATTTTGCAAATCCGGCGATCGTCGGAAGAATAGTGCTTATGCTGTCCTTTCCTGCGGCAATGAGCCAATGGGCGGTTCCGTTTTATAATCCAAGCGACTTGGTTACTCAGCCTACTCCTCTTGTTTCGGGAACTGCGGAATATTCTGATATGTTTCTCGGAACTGTAGGCGGCTGTCTGGGCGAGGTATCGGCATTTGCTCTGCTGCTTGGCGGGTGCTATCTGGCCGCTGTCAAAATAATTACTCCTCATGCGCCTCTTGCATTTATAGGAACGGTTTTCGCTTTTTCTTATCTGACCGGAAGAGACGGAATATATCAGATACTTGCAGGGGGAGTAATGCTGGGAGCGATATTTATGGCTACGGATTATGTTACTACTCCTATAACCGGAAAAGGAAAGATAATTTTCGGGATAGGCTGCGGACTTATTACCTGCGTAATACGCTTCTGGTGCTCCGCTCCCGAGGGAGTTTCCTATTCTATTCTGCTTATGAATATAGTAACTCCGTACATAGATATGTTTACTCGTAAAAAAGCGGTAGGAGGTTTGTACGGAAAGTGCGCAAAGGAGGGCGAGGCTAAATGAAAAACAGCATAATGCCCCCGTTGGTGCTTACGATAATATGCGTTGTGGTTTCGGGTCTGCTGGCGCTTGCTTATAATAAGACCTACGTTGATACGACGGGAGTCATGACCGACGAGCTTCAGGCAGGCTGCGAGGATATTTTCGGAAGCGGCGATTATAAGATAATGCTTGACCCTGACGCTGAGGAGAAAACCCCCGTAACCTTTGATATTGAGGGCGTTGTTTCGGTAATTACCGACAGCAGGGACAAATGTATTGTGGAGATCAAGCAGGACGGCTACTCTAAGGGAGGACTTCATCTTCTCATAGGAATAAATTCCGAGGGTGCAGTAGAGGGGATATACTTTCTTGAAATAGGGGAAACCCCCGGAGTAGGAACTAAGGTCCAGGAAAAGTCATTTCTTGATAAGCTAAAGGGATTCAATACGGATACCGATGAAAATTCAATTGACAACATAACCTCCGCTACATATTCCTCAAAGGGTATGAAGGCGGCGTGCAAAAAAGCTGTTAAGCTTTATTCCGAACATAAGGAGGAGATTTTCGGTGGCTGATAAAAACAGAAGCTCAGGCTGGTACGAGTTTACTAAAGGGCTTATAAAAGAAAATCCTACTCTTGTTACTCTTCTTGGTATGTGCCCTACGCTTGCGGTAACAACTATGGCGGTAAACGGAATAGGAATGGGACTTGCAACGACGTTTGTGCTGGTATGCTCGAATATTGTTATTTCGCTGCTCAAAAACGTAATACCTAAGGCGGTAAGGCTTCCGTCCTTTATAGTAATAATAGCAGGTTTTGTGACCCTAATCAGCTTTATTCTGCAAAGATATGTTCCGTCGCTTTATTCTGCGCTTGGAGTATTTCTGACGCTTATTACCGTAAACTGTATTATTCTCGGAAGAGCCGAGGCGTTTGCTTCAAAGAACAAGGTATTGCCGTCGATACTGGACGGTCTGGGAATGGGACTTGGCTTTACGCTTTCGCTCTTTACAATGGGTTCGATAAGAGAAATACTGGGGGCAGGTTCATGGATGGGCATGAAAATCCCGGTAATAAGCTCCGATCCTATGCTAATATTCATTATGCCGGCGGGAGGCTTTTTCGTATTGGGCTGTATAATCGCACTGGTAAACAAGCTGGCAAACCGCAGACCGCCTAAGGAGATCTCCTGCGAGGGCTGTCCAAGCGCTTCAATATGCGGGGGAAACTGTTCGGAATGCAGTAAGGAGGATGTAAAGGTATGAAGGAACTTATCATAATCGTCCTCAGCGCAGTTTTCGTTAATAACGTCGTACTGTCGCAGTTTATGGGAATATGTCCGTTTCTCGGCGTTTCAAAGCAGCTGAAATCATCTGTGGGAATGGGCGGAGCGGTAATTTTCGTAATGGTCTGTGCAACTGCCTGCACCTATCCTGTATATATGCTGCTTGACAGATTTAAGATAACATATTTAAGAACGGTAGCTTTTATACTTGTTATTGCGCTGTTCGTCCAACTTGTTGAGATCGTACTGAAAAAGGTAATGCCGCCGCTTTACTCGGCTCTGGGAGTATATCTTCCGCTGATAACTACGAACTGCGCAGTTCTGGGAGTTACGGTCGCCAATATCGACAACGGCTACGGCTTTGTTCAGTCTGTATTTAACGCTCTGGGTACGGGAATTGCCTTTTCTCTGGCATTGGTATTGTTTTCGGGTGTAAGAGGAAGGATCGAGCATTCTGATATTCCGGCAACCTTCAAGGGAGTTCCATCGACGCTGATCGCGGCGTCTATAGTATCGCTGAGCTTTATGGGTTTCGGCGGTCTGTTCGGATAATATGAAAACTCAATATGCCGAATTTACGCCGACAATGCGTAAAACTCATACAATTCTTATTCCCTCAATGCTTGATTTTCATTTTCCGCTGATCATAGAAGCGTTTCGTTCAGGCGGATACAAAGCCGAGGCGCTTGAAAGCACTTCTTCACCCCAAATGCTTAACCGCATTATATCGCAAGGACTTGAGTATACAAACAACGATATCTGCTTTCCTGCAAATCTGATCATCGGGCAGTTTATGACCGCCCTGAAAAGCGGCAGATATGATTTGCATAAAACCGCTCTGCTGCTTCCCCAAACGGGAGGAGGCTGCCGAGCATGCAGTTATATTTATCTGCTGAGAAAAGCTTTGAAAAAAGCTGGTTTTGAATGCGTACCGGTAGTTTCGCTGAACGTAAGCGGAGTCGAACATCACAGCGGATTCAGGATTACTCCGATAATGATAATTACCGCCTGTGCGGCTGTTTTCTACGGCGATATGCTTATGCGGCTGTATAATGAGGTTGCTCCTTACGAAGCAAACAAAGGTCAGACGTTTAAGCTTACCGAAAGCTGGAAGAGGAAAATCTCAATACAGCTTTCCGCAAAAAAATGGCTGTCGGTTTCTGATATGAAAATCATTTTTGATAAGATCTGTCTCAGCTTTTCTAAAATTCCCCGCATTCAAAGGAATGTAAAAAAGGTTTGCCTTGCCGGAGAGCTTTATATCAAATACTGTGCGCTTGGCAACGGAGGTCTGGAGGACATTTTAAGACAGCAGAGCTGTGAGCTCCATATGGGCGGTTTTGCACAATATATAATGTATCTTGCAGACTGCAGTACAACAGAAATAAAGCTCTACGGACGGATAACTCCGTCAGGATTATGTGCGCCGCTGCTGATCAAATTCATGGCTTACATACAGAAGCTTATGAACAAAGCTCTGACTGATAACGGCTTTGAACCGATTACGGAATATATAAAGCTTAAAAAGCTCAGCCAATCACGCTGTTACGGAGAAACGATGGGCGACGGATGGCTGATCGAAGCCGAAATTTCCGAGGCTCTCAAAAACGGCTGCACAAGAGCCATAGCGGTAGTGCCTTTCGGCTGCCTTGTAAGCCATTCCTGTGTAAGGGGTAAGATCGGAAAGCTGAGAAAGCAGTATCCGCACGCATTTATTTACACTCTGGATTATGACTCAGGTCTGTCCGAAGTCAACCGAGCAAACCGTATAAAAATGATACTATCCTGAACTTAAAAAATAAAACAGCAACGATAAGGAGGATAAACTTGGAATATATAATACCAATAGCGCTTTTTGCTGTACTGGGCATAATCTCGGGAGTTTTGCTGACCGCCGCTTCAAAGGCCTTTGCAGTTAAAACTGACGAGCGTTTAGAGGCGGCACAGGAGGCTTTGCCTCAGGTAAACTGCGGAGCCTGCGGATTTTCAGGCTGCAACGATTACGCCGACGCAGTAGTAAACAAGGACGCGCCCTGCAATATGTGCAAGCCGGGAGGAGCGGAGTCGGCGGCGAAGCTTGCGGAGATAATGGGAAAATCGGCAGAAGCGGTAGAGCCTGAAACCGCATTTGTCCGCTGCAAGGGTGACTGCAACGCAACTGCTCATAAATACGATTTTGACGGAATCCAGTCCTGCGCCGCCTGCAACAGATTTTACAACGGCTCGAAAACCTGTACAAGCGGCTGTCTTGGCTACGGCGACTGCGTAAGAGTATGCCCTCAGAACGCTATATCTATAGTAAACAGAATAGCTGTTGTTGACTCCTCAAAATGCATTGGCTGCGGTCTGTGCGCAAAGGAATGTCCGAACGATCTAATAGTTGTACGGCCGAGAAAACAGAAGATCGAGGTTGCCTGCTCATCTGCCGATCTGGGAAAGATAACAAGAAAGATATGCAGCGGAGGCTGTATAGGCTGCGGGATATGCGCAAAGAAATGCCCCAAGGGAGCTATTTCAGTGCAGAATAATCATGCGGTAATAGATTATACACTGTGCGTGGGCTGCGGAACCTGCAAGGAAGCCTGCCCTATGAAGGCGATAGTAGAATTGTAAGCAATTTTTGCATTTAAAAATAATATAACGTCTGTTCCTCGTTGTGCTTCGGGGAACAGACAACTTATAGCTTGTTTTTTTGCAAATGGCATCTGAATTGCTTGGCAAAATTGATTTCCTTGTTTTTTTCTTCAAAGGTATTGACAAATTATCTGCGGTATGATATAATCTTAATGTTGTAAAATTATACGGAGAAGTCGCCTAGTCCGGTTTATGGCGCACGACTGGAACTCGTGTAAGGGTTAATAGCTCTTCGAGGGTTCGAATCCCTCCTTCTCCGCCAAATAGTAATAAAACCACGCATTTGCGTGGTTTTATTTTTATATACACGTTTTTTACACGCACTGCTGAAGCAAACAAATTTGTGCAAAATAGGTTGCGGTCAAACAGTTTATTTTGATTGAATGGAGAAAACCGCATGGATTTGCTGACAAATATGAACGCCGTGATCGACTTTGATGTGCTGCACAAAAGGCTTGCTGCTCAAATTTCAATTTTCAGAGAATATCTTCCTAAATTCGGTTAAGAACAGGTCAACGGTCTGGGTCTTGAGGTTTACGGCGGCGAAGATAAAGAGAGATATATAGAATTGTGATATCTTATACGAAAGAAGCAGTAGTCGTATTTCTAATTACTTTAGCAATAAAACACCGCAGCTTTATATCAAAGCTGCGGTGTTTTATCATGTCGGGAATCAAATTTTTATTATAATATATTGTCAAACTGAAATAATATAGCTGTCCATGATTTTGCGGATTATTATCAATTTAAGTCTGCGGCTAGCCTCTTAGGAAGCCCTCGATTATTTTTTCCTCCGCCTGCTGTTCGGTCAGCCCCAGAGTACGCAGCTTTATTATCTGTTCACCGGCGATCTTGCCAATCGCCGCTTCATGAATGAGAGAAGCGTCTATATCTCCAGCAAAAAGTTCGGGAGCGGCGTTTACTCTGCCGTTGTCCGCAAGGATAGCGTCGCATTCGGAGTGTCCTGTACAGCGGCAGTTTCCGCTGATCTTTGAATGGTACTCCTGATATGAATTTCCTCTTGCAACAGAACGGGATACTATATCTACGCCCGAATCATTGCCCTCCAGTTCTACATGAAAATCCGTTTCAGCGGTTTCGTTTCCGTCTGTAAGAATTCTTTCTCTTATTACCAGCTTTGCGCCCTTTTCAAGCTTTGCAGTTGTTTTTCTGACAGTTCTGTCTACTCCGCTCAGCTGAATAGTATCCATTTCAAGATACGAATCCTCACCCTGTATTATGTCAGTGACCGGATCAATTTTCTTGAGTCCTGTGCCGGTTCCTGTTCCGATATGCTTTTCCTTGTAAAGAACTCTGGCGCCTTTTCCCAGGATAAACCTGTGTATTCCGTTGTGACGGGCATCGTGACCGTCGTCGGTATGAACGCCGCAGCCTGCTACAATTATAACGTCCGCTCCCTCGCCTACATAAAAATCATTGTATACAAGGTCGTCTACATCGCCGTGAGTTACACAGGCGGGAATATAAACGGTCTCTCCTTTAGCTTCGGGACTTATATGGATAACAAGTCCCGGACCGTCGGATTTTGAATCTATCTGTATATTTTCAGATGATCGTCTTCCGGCACAGGAGCCGTTTTCCCGTATGTTGTATGCACCGTTGAATTTTCCGCTCCAGTCGGATACTATTCCGAGCAGCTCTTCGGTTGTCTTATCCACTTAAATACCCTCCTCCGTATTTTTTCCCAAGGGACAGCGAACCGCTTTTTCTTCAGAAAACAGCGTGGGAAGTATTTCGCTTTTTTCGCCGACTGTTCTTACATGACCGTCGGCAATTACTGCAATATAGTCAGAAATCTCCAGGATACGTTCCTGGTGTGAAATGATCAACAGCGATTTGTTCTCTGTAAGCTTCAGCTTTTCAAAAGCGTCTATAAGGCTTGAAAAGCTCCATAGGTCTATACCCGCCTCAGGTTCGTCGAATACCAGCACCTTTGCGTCCTTTTTCGCAAGCACAGAGGCGATCTCAATGCGCTTTGCCTCTCCGCCTGAAAGGCTTGCGTCTACTACTCTGTCTATATATTCCCTTGCACATAGCCCTACTTTTCCAAGATAGTCGCAAAGCTCCTTTTCTTCAAGACTGCGCTGAGCGGCAAGCTCCAGCAGATCCCTTACAGTAAGACCCTTAAAGCGTACCGGCTGCTGGAAAGCGAAGCCGATTCCGCTTAGGGAACGTTTTGTCATATCCCAGCTAGTTATATCAATACCGTCTAGAAGGATCTTTCCCGAATCCGGCAGCTCAAGTCCGGCAATAAGCTTTGCAAGAGAAGTTTTTCCTCCTCCGTTTGGTCCGGTAATAACGGTAAGCTTTCCGGACGGTATTACAAGGCTGACGTCTTTAAGGATCTTTTCTCCCCCCGAAAGACTCCAGCTTATATTTTTCAATTCAAGCATCAGCGCTAACCTCCTGCTGACAAATGCCCGCCGACATAAGTCAGATGTTTTATAATTCCTGTTTATTACGCCATAAATTATACTTTACATTCTTTATTATTATACCTCCGAGGTCGCCTTTTGTCAATAGATATAATATACAAAATAAGTAGATTTTTCGATGTAAAAAAATATTAAAGCAATAATGCCCTGCTTAGTATATTATGCTGTACTTAAAGTGTTGGTTAAAATATCATTTGATATAAATATATGAAACTAAATAAATCATATTAAGTTAATATTGCTGTATTGCTTGAAATTGTATTTGTAAAATATATATGAACTTACAGAAGTATACGTTTACATTCACTTTTTAAACGTTTTCACAAAAAATAAAGGCTTGCAAAAAATAAAAAAATATGTTTTAATATATAAGGCGGTCAGAGGAAAGTTTCTGACACCGATAAAAAGATATTTCTTAAAGAAGATATAAAAGTGTTCTTGAGTAATTTCTTGAAAAATGAAAATTTTTATGAAAGGCGGAATTTAATCATGAACGTAAAGATCATTAACGGTCAGTCGATTCCTAATATGCCATGGCAGGACAAGCCGGCAGATTGCAAGGAGGTTATCTGGAGATATTCTGAGAATCCGGTTATTCCAAGAAACCTTATTAAGTGCTCCAACTCTATTTTTAACAGTGCAGTAGTTCCTTTTGAGGGCAAGTTTGCAGGCGTTTTCCGCTGCGACGACAAGGAAAGAAACATGGAGCTTCACGTTGGTTTTTCTGATGACGGTATTAACTGGAAGCTTAACGAGGAAAGGATTCAGTTTGAGCAGGCTGATAAGTCTACTGAAGAGGTAAACCAGTGGGGCTACGGTTACGACCCTAGAGTTTGCTGGATAGAGGACAGATACTGGGTAACCTGGTGCAATGCTTACGGCTGGAAGCCTACTATCGGCGTTGGCTATACGTTTGATTTTAAGACTTTCTATCAGTGCGAGAATGCGTTCCTTCCTTTCAACAGAAACGGCGTTCTTTTCCCGAGAAAGATCAACAATAAATATCTTATGTTCTCAAGACCGTCTGATTCGGGTCATACTCCTTTCGGCGATATGTACATATCGCAGTCGCCTGATATGAAGTACTGGGGCGAGCACAGACACGTTATGGGACCTCTGAGAGGCTGGGAGTCTAAGAAGATAGGCGCAGGCCCTATTCCGATAGAAACCTCCGAGGGTTGGCTCTGCTTCTATCACGGAGTTCTTGAGTCATGCAACGGCTTTGTATACAGCTTCTCCGCTTGTATTCTCGACATTGACGAGCCTTGGAAGGTCAAGTATCGCTGCGCTGAGTATCTTATCAGCCCTCAGGAGCTTTATGAGTGCGTAGGCGACGTACCTAACGTAACCTTCCCGTGTGCTACTCTCTGCGATAAGGATACCGGAAGAATTGCAATTTACTACGGCTGTGCAGATACCGTTGTAGGTCTTGCATTCACAACTGTTGACGATGTAGTTGATTACGTTAAGTCACATTCTTCAATGAGCGATTGCTGAGCTATCAGATAAATAAGTTTATCCCCTGCTGTCAGGTTCGGTACTTTTGCCGCTTGACAGCAGGGGATCTTTTTGTCCGACGAATACGGCATGGCGTTATTTGACCAGCCGTAGACGGAGTATACCTGTAAAGGCTCAGACTATCTCAGTATTCAGCATAAATTATCTGAGCCGGTAAAAATAAAGCAAAAGCCTTGCTGTTTATTTATTCAGCAGGGCTTTTATAATTTTACTTTTGCTTTGTATTTTTCACTTTCCCCTTAGCCGTATAGCTCCAGATAAGTCCGATACACAGCCAAAAGAAAGGAGTGCTTGAAACAGAGCTGATATTGAAGAACGCCTGTATAATATATGCGATAACTGCGCAGGTTACAGCGGCGCTTACCCAGTTGTTTTTCTGCCGTATAAACCCTGTTACTGCTTCAAAGGCTTTTTTCAAGGTTATCAGCAGAATAAAAACATAAATAATAAGACAAAAGATACCGCGCTGAGCCGCAGTGTCAATATATTCGTTATATGAGCGGTCGATAACAGCACCGAGACTGTACATTGTTCCCCAGTTATCAGGTCCTGTTCCGAGAACAGGGTGATTCTGAACAACATACATTCCGTCGTCCCAAAGGTATGAGTAGATCCATGACGAGGTATCCTCCCTTGCTCCTGCTGAGATAGAAAGCCTGTCGTAGCAGTCGGTAAATATTATCTGCTCATCTTTAAAGCTGCTCAGACCCGAGCCGAATATTATCCCCAACGAAAGCGCAGCTATCAGAATACCGCTTAAAGCAGGCAGTGCAGACGGCTTTTCCTCCGCTTTTATTTTTCTTATTATGCCTATCAGGGCTGCGGCAGCCGCTGCGGCACAGATTCCTATAACCGCAGGAAGAACTCTTGTAAATGCGGCGCATACCGACATTACTGCGGCTGATACAAGGTACAGGATACGTCTTGGTACAGATCTGTCAAAAGCGGCTCCCGAAACGGCTGCGGCAAAGGCAACGGTAAGCAGCGCGGCAAGAGCGAAAGGCGTAGCGGCCAGACCTGTTGCGATATATCCTTCCGTATGTATCAAATTATTAATAACTATTTCTCCTTCGCCGACGGCAGTACCGAAGTCCTTGAACAAATATTGAAAATAATTAGGTATTTTGCTTCCGACGGACGGAATGCTCTGCAATATTCCGATCACTCCGTTTACTGCTCCTATACCTACCAGAAGGTCAGATATTCTGAGTCTCCAGTTATCCCCGGTAACTGTCATAGCCATTGAGAAAAATCCCAGATAGCCCAGAATTGAAAGCAGACCCTCCGATCTGTCTAAATATCCGTAAAATGCGTACATTATGCTGTCGGCACAAAGGGTCGAGATCACGCTGACTGTAATAAATCCTGCGAACCAGAGCAGAGCCTTGTTGTTTTTTATTATTACCTCCTGCTTGATATGACCTACAAGAAAAATCAGAAAGCCGATAAGTCCTGCGGCAATAAAAAGAGTCGATACAAGAAAAACAAGCTTCTCACTTAAATAATGAGTTACCTCAAAGCCGGTTTCAGTGCTGACATAATCTACAATATTCTTTGTAAGATAATATGGAATTGCGGCAAGGGCAACGACAAGCATTGCGATCATACAGTAAATACCGCACAGCTTTTTTGTTCCCTGTTCGGTCATATTCAATATAAAATCAGATTTTTCCGTTGATCCGAACAGATGCTTTTTCTCTCCCAAAGTAATACCTCCCTTTTAAACTAAAAATCGGCGGACAACTTTTTTGCCCGCCGAATGAAGGCAGCTGCGTTAAAGCGGCTTTGCCTTAAAATTATTTTGCGTATTCAACCGCTCTGCTTTCACGGATAAGATTAACCTTGATCTGTCCCGGATAATCCATCTCGTCTTCGATTCTCTTTGCGATCTCCCTTGCGACAAGAACCATTTTTTCATCATTGATCTTTTCAGGCTTGATCATTATTCTTACCTCTCGTCCGGCCTGCATAGCATATGATCTTTCAACGCCGTCATAAGAAGTGCATATTTCTTCAAGCTTCTGAAGACGCTTGATATAATTTTCATAATTCTCGCTTCTTGCTCCCGGTCTTGCAGCTGAAATAGCGTCAGCCGCCTGTACAAGAGCCGCTACAACGGTATGAGTTTCAACGTCGCCGTGATGAGCCTCGATAGCGTGGATAACGTCGGCGTTTTCCTTGTACTTCTTGCAGACGTCAACGCCTATCTGAACGTGAGAGCCTTCGATTTCATAGCTGAGAGCCTTGCCTATATCGTGCAGAAGTCCTGCGCGCCTTGCAAGGTTTGCGTCTACTCCAAGCTCCGAAGCCATCATTCCCGCAAGGTGTGAAACCTCAATGGAATGGTCAAGAACGTTTTGTCTGTAGCTTGTCCTGAATCTTAAACGTCCGATAAGCTTAACAAGCTCGTGATTGAGATTATGAACGTTGCATTCGAGAACTGCACGTTCGCCCTCCTGCTTTATCTTGTACTCGACCTCTCGCCTTGCCTTGTCAACCATTTCCTCAATACGCGTCGGATGGATCCTTCCGTCCTGAATAAGCTTTTCAAGAGCGATCCTAGCAACTTCGCGTCTTACCTGATCAAAGCAGGAAAGTGTAATAGCTTCGGGAGTATCGTCGATAATAAGATCTACTCCTGTAAGGGTCTCTATAGTTCTGATATTTCTTCCCTCTCGTCCGATGATCCTGCCCTTCATTTCGTCGTTGGGCAGCGGAACAACTGAAACTGCGGTTTCTGAAACCTGATCAGCCGCACATCTGGCAATAGCAAGAGAAATATACTGCCTTGCCTTTGCGTCGCAGTCGTCTTTGATCTGTGTTTCAAAGTTTGAAACCTTGACCGCCTTTTCATGAACAAGCTCGTTTTCAAGATTGCTGAGCAGGTATTCCTTAGCCTGTTCCTTAGTAAATTCAGAGATCTTTTCAAGCATATCCAGCTGAGAATTTTTTATTCTGTCAGCCTCCGCCATCTTTTCATCGGCGGATTTCAGCTTGTTCTGGAGCGTTTCTTCCTTTTTTTCAAGATTGTCAAGCTTACGGTCGATAGTTTCTTCCTTCTGGTTGATCCTGCGCTCCTGTCTTGAAACCTCGATGCGCCGTTCCTTCAGTTCCTTCTCGGTTTCCTGCCTGGACTTATGTATTTCGTCCTTCGCTTCGACCAGAGCTTCCTTTTTCATAGTTTCCGCTGTTTTCTTAGCGTCCTCAACGATCCTTTCAGCTTCTTTTTCAGCGGAACCCATTGCAGCTTCTGCGGTTTTCTGTCTGTATTTAATGCCCTGTTTAAAGCTTATAAATCCGCTTACAGCCGCACCGGCGACGAGAGCAACCACAATCAGCAAAACTGCGATTTCTATACTCATGTATAGCTTTCCTCCTCCTCGATTATTTTGGCGCTGCATAAAAAGAACATTACAGCAAAACGTTCATCTGTAATGTACCGTTCTTAAAATGCAATGCCAATTCAATATAAAATTGTAAAGTTACAAATCAGCATATTAATTTTATAATAAATGTTGAAAACGATTAAGTCTTTTTGAAGCTTGCCGACGTTTATACGAAGGCAGGCTAAACCTGTCAGAATTCTCACCATATATAAAAACATAATGCATAATATTATTGTATAATAATTTTCCCGGATTGTCAAGGTATTTTTTATACAATTATACAAAAAAGCAGACTGTTTAATAAAAAGTCCTTGACAAAAGGGGAAAACAGTGATAAACTATTACACATGAAATAATACCATTATATTTGAAAGCTGAGATAAGGAAGCTTTAATATCGTATCGGAGCTGTTCAGAGAGCGCTGCCGCCGGCTGAAAGCAGCGTGAGTTCCGTGATTTAAAGATACCGCCTTTGAGCGCGCCTAATAAGCGACGGACAGTTCCCGTTACAGAACTTACGCTTAGCCGATTTCGCTGAGCGGACAGAGGTGCGGAGTTTTTTCGCATGAATCAGGGTGGAACCACGATAAATGTATCGTCCCGTAAAGAGCATTGCTGTGCTTTTTGCGGGATTTTTTATTTAAAAAGGGTGTATATATGAGAAAAGTATTGGGAGCATTTTGCTATCTGGCTGTACTTGCAGCTGACGGAGCTGCGGCGTATTATTCGTATCTTGCATATACTCAGAAAATTTCATATCAGCAGGGCTTTCTGACTTTTATGCCGATTTTTATAGTTACCTACTGGTTCAGCACATTTTTCGGGCAGCTGTCAAGCGGCAGGGATAAAAACGGCAGATCATATATAAATAAAACTCTCAGACGTATCCTGACGGATATTCTGTCGCTGCTGAGCGTTGCGCTGTTATGCTTCTGGGTCTATATTTTTATATCAAGGTCGCTGTATAGATCGTTTTAGTTTTTAACGGGGGAGATAGAAATGGAAATATTGATGACGGTATTTCAGTCGCTGCTGATGACTGCGGCGGTAAATTCGGCGGCGGCGCTGAAGCTGCTTAATGCCGGAACTGCGCTTACTGTAATATATTGTATTGCCGCTTCGCTATGGTATATAAAGTTCAGTATTGCGCCGACTTTTAAAAAGCAGCCGGCAAAACGCATAAAAACGCTTAAAAACGGCATAAGGCTGCTGAAGGTCTTTCTTGTATCGGTAACCGCAAGCGCCGCTTTTCTGATTTATCTTATATGTTTTTCGGATCTGAGCGCTTCCGATATAATTTTAAATACGGTTATTGCCGCCGTAGCTGAATTCATTCTGTTCTGGAACGGAACGGCGAGGCTTTATCTTACGTCGGTTCAGCTGGGCATAAAATGGCGAGTGATAGGCGCTGTCTGCGGAATGATACCTGTGCTTAATATTGCAGTGCTTATAAAAACAATCAGTATAGCTTCCGCTGAATGCCGTTTTGAGAGGGAAAAGCTGGAGCTTGACAGTATAAGGGCGGAAAGCGCCGTATGCAGCACAAAATATCCTTTGCTGCTTGTACATGGGGTTTTCTTTCGGGATTTCAGATTTTTCAGCTACTGGGGAAGAATACCCGCCGCATTGAAGAGAAACGGGGCAGAGATATATTACGGAAATCAGCAGTCTGCGGCTTCCGTTGAAAACAGTGCGAAGGAGCTTGCACAGCGTATAGAGAGTATCGTAAAGGAAACAGGATGCGGCAAGGTAAATATAATCGCTCATTCAAAGGGCGGACTTGACGCTCGCTATGCACTGAGCTGTCTTGGCGCAGATAAATATACGGCAAGTCTTACTACTGTAAATACGCCGCACAGGGGCTGTCAGTTTGCGGATTATATTTTAGGCAAGGTTTCGGATCAGGTCTGTCAGTCGGTTGCTGACAAATATAATTCGGCTCTGAAATTAGCGGGAGATGAAGCTCCGGATTTTATTGCGGCGGTCACAGACCTTACGGCTTCACGCTGCTCGGAGCTTAACGAAAAATGTCCCGACGCCGAGGGGGTATATTATCAGAGTATAGGCTCAAAGTCGGAAAATGCGAGAGGAGGGAAGTTTCCCCTTAATCTTTCCTATCATCTTGTAAAATACTTTGACGGCGAGAACGACGGACTGGTATCTGTGGATTCGATGAAGTGGGGTGACAGCTTTACAATGCTTTCTCCTAAGGGGAAAAGGGGCATTACCCACGGTGACGTTATAGATCTTAATAGGGAGAATATAAAGGGTTTTGATGTCAGGGAGTTTTACATAGGCTTGGCGGCGGAGCTTAAAAGGAAAGGATTCTGAGCTATGACAGCAAATGCTTCAATAGACGGAGGGAAAGCGTTCGATTGGGGACGCACCTCGGAGGATTATGCAAAATACCGTGACATATATCCCCAGGAGCTTTACGATAAGGTGCTTTCGTGGGAACTTTGCACAAACGGTCAGAAGGTCCTTGACCTTGGAACAGGAACTGGGGTTATTCCCAGGAATATGTATAAGTACGGGGCAAGGTTTACCGCTGCCGATATTTCCGAAAATCAGATCGGGTATGCAAAGCGTCTTGCTGCAGAAAACAATATGAATATAGATTTTTTAATCACTCCGTCTGAGGAAATTGACTTTCCCGAAAACAGCTTTGATGTCGTCACTGCATTTACCTGTTTTTTCTACTTTGATCACAAAAGGCTTGTTCCAAAGCTTCTGAAAATGCTGAAGCCTGAGGGCGCTTTGCTGATAGGATATATGAGCTGGCTTCCTTTTGAGGACGAAATAGCAGGTAAAAGCGAGGCTATTATCCTTAAATACAACCCCTGCTGGACAGGAGCAGGAGAAACAAGGCGTCCCGTTTTTATCCCTGAGATCTATTCAGAAAGCTTTGAAACTGTCTGTGAAGAGGTAATAGATCTGGAGATCCCCTTTACGAGAGAAAGCTGGAACGGAAGAATGAAAGCGTGCCGCGGAGTGGGAGCGTCGCTTTCGGAAGCCGAGATACGATCTTTTGAAAAGGAACACCTTGAAATGCTGGGCAATTATCCGGAAAGCTTTAAAATAAAGCACTATGCGGCATTAACCTTATTAAGACTCGGGAAATAAACTATAATTAAGAGCATTACGGTAAATAATAATTTATATGGAGGAATAAAAATGATAAAACTGAAGCTTAAGGACGGATCGTTCCGTGAGGTCGGGCAGGCAATGCCGGCATCGGAGATAATCAAGGACATTGGAATGGGACTTTACAAGGCTGCCTGTTGTGTAAAGCTTGACGGTCAGGTCTGCGACATGAGAACCGTCGTTGACCGCGACTGCGAATTTGAAGTTATGACCTTTGATTCAAAGGCGGGAAAGGAAACCTTCTGGCATACGGCTTCTCACCTTATGGCTCAGGCTGTAAAGAATCTTTATCCCGAGGCTAAGCTTGCGAGAGGACCTGCAACCGAAACGGGTTTTTATTACGATTTTGAGGTTTCAAAGCCTTTCGCTCCCGCTGACCTGGAGAAAATACAGGCTGAAATGAAAAAGCTTGCCAAGGAAGGCTATGCTCTGGAGCGCTTCGAGCTGCCTGTAGATGAGGCTCTTGCACTTATGGAGCAAAAGGACGAGCATTACAAAATAGAGCTTATTCATAAGCACGACGATAAGGGCGAGAAGCTGTCCTTCTATAAGCAGGGGGATTTTGTTGATCTCTGCGCCGGCCCTCATCTTATGAGCGTTGCGCCTATAAAGGCTGTAAAGCTGCTTTCATGTACAGGAGCTTACTGGGGAAAGGCTGAGGACGGCAGACAGCTTTCACGTATTTACGGAACTGCTTTTCCTAAGGCTTCTATGCTGGACGAATTTCTGAAGCAGCAGGAGGAAGCGAAGCTGAGGGATCACAATAAGATAGGCAGAGAGCTTGAATATTTCACGACTGTGGACTATATCGGTCAGGGACTGCCTATTCTTCTGCCTAAGGGCGCAAGAGTTATTCAGCTTTTGCAGAGATGGGTAGAGGATACAGAGCAGGCTAAAGGCTGCCTGCTTACAAAAACTCCGTATTTCGCTAAGCGTGAGCTTTATAAGATCTCAGGACACTGGGATCATTATCTTGACGGAATGTTCGTATTGGGGGACCCTGCCGACGATGAAAAGGAATGCTTTGCGCTTCGTCCTATGACATGTCCGTTCCAGTATCAGGTATTCCTAAACAGACAGCGCTCCTACCGTGATCTTCCTATGCGCCTGACGGAAACTTCGACACTGTTCAGAAACGAGGACAGCGGTGAAATGCACGGTCTTATCAGAGTTCGCCAGTTTACGATCTCGGAGGGTCATTATATACTCCGCCCCGATCAGCTCGAGGAAGAGTTCAAGGGCTGTCTTGAGCTTGCGAAATATATGCTTGATACCGTAGGACTGCTGGAGGACTGTACGTTCAGATTTTCTCAGTGGGATCCTGCAAATCCGAGCAATAAGTACGAGGGTACGGCGGAGCAGTGGAATCACGCTCAGGACGCAATGAAAAAGATACTTGACGATATAGGCCTTGATTATGAGATAGGAATTGACGAAGCGGCGTTTTACGGCCCTAAGCTTGATATTCAGTATAAGAACGTATTCGGCAAGGAGGATACTATCGTAACTATTCAGATAGATATGCTGCTGGCTGAAAAGTTCGGAATGTATTATGTTGACAAGGATGGTCAGAAGAAGCTGCCGTATATTATTCACAGGACCTCGCTGGGCTGCTATGAGAGAACTCTTGCTTATATGCTTGAGCATTTTGCAGGAGTGCTTCCGCTATGGCTTGCTCCTGAGCAGGCAAGGCTCATGCCTATCGGAGAAGAGCATATCGAATATGCACAGAAGCTTGCTGATAAAATGACCGAAATGGGCATGAGGGTAACGGTTGACAAGCGCAGTGAAAATATAGGTCCTAAGATCAAATCGGCACGACTCGAAAGAATACCGTATATGATCATAATAGGAGATAAGGAGGTCGAAAGCGGAACAGTTTCGGTTCGTTCGCGTAAGGAGGGCGAGCTTGGAGCAATATCCTGCGGCGATCTGCTTGAAAAACTTAACCTTGAAATTTCGTCAAAGGCTAAATAATATAATTTCGGGAACTGCGCTGCGGTTCCCGATTTCTTGTAAAGGAGGAACAGCTATGCCGTCTGTCTGTGTTCATCTTATGACTGCCTGTATATTAAAGGACAGGCTTAACATAATTAACGAAAGCGATTTTTATCTCGGCTCAATAGCTCCAGATGCTGTTAATCTTAACGGTTTTGCAGAGGAAAGGGTGCGCTATGCCGCTCATCTGAGAAGCAGGGATTATAACGTATGGAAGCAAAATATAGAGAATTATTATAATAGCATATCGGATCGCCGCAGTGATTTCCTCAAGGGCTTTTTTCTGCATTTGTATACTGATATCGCGTGGGACGAAATTATACAGCCTGGATTATTTGATCATCTTGTAGCGTCGGGGTATTCTGACAGCGAGCTTAACGGTCAGAAGTGGAAAGAGCTTAGCAGGTTTGATTTACAGCTGCGCTCCGATGTGCGGTTCAAGCAGATCATGAAAAAGCTTCCGAAGGCGCAATGCAGGGCGGTATCTTCGATAAGCAAAGCTCAGCTTGATAATTTCCGCACACTGACAGTAAACGCAAACGAAAGTGATAAGCAAGGTGAAGCTCCGCATTACCTCGGCTTTAAGGCGGTTGCGGATACAGCCGAACTTGCTTATAAATATATCAAAGACCTGTACGATTTATAATTTGGAAAGTAACTGTTCTGAACAAAAACGCATAATATAGAAAAGGTGAAAACCGTTCTCCCCTGACTGCAGTAAAATACTGCAATAAAATTTTGCATGAAATGATTAAAAGCAGAAAACAGGGCAAAAATAATACCGAAGGGTAAAAGCCCTGAAAATATTAAGGAACGGAGTGTTTAAGGTGACAGTTCACAGGGGTGAAATTTATTATGCCGATTTAAGTCCGGTAGTCGGTTCCGAGCAGGGCGGGTTAAGACCGGTGCTTATAGTACAGAACGATGTCGGAAACAAGCACTCGCCGACAGTTATAGCCGCAGCGATTACTAGCCAGCGGGAAAAGGCGAAGCTTCCGACACATATAGAGGTAGGCGGCGGGCAGTGCGGCCTTGCGAAAGATTCTATCGTTCTGCTTGAACAGATTCGTACATTGGACAAAAAACGCCTTAAAGAACGAATGGGCGAGCTTGACACCAATTCTATGACAGCAGTTAATTCAGCGCTTTCAATTTCTTTCGGACTTAATAATAATATGAGATAAAAATATCCGCCGCTGATTTATTTTCAGCGGCGGACATTTTATATAATTTTAACCTGAATTGCAGAAATCACTTCTTTACTTTAAAAAACAATGCTTTTATGATCTGAATTACTATCATAGAGCCGAAGCTAAGAGCGTATGTTGCCGCAAGCAGTCCTCCGGAAAGCTTAACAACCTTAAAAAGCCCTGAAAGCGCCGGTATAAGAAGTACGCAGTTTATAAGCAGCATTCCGGCAATAAATGCAAGGATACCGAAAGAGTTATTGAACATTTTTCCGGTAAACAGGACAGGTTCGTCTGATTTACAGCTGAAGCCGTGGAAAAGCCTTGACATACACAGAGTTGCAAACGCCATTGTACTGGCCGCTGCTGCACCCATATAGTGGTTTCCAAGCAGAAAAGCGGCGATGGTTGCAATGCTTATAACCAATCCTGAATAGCCGATCCTCAGCATAAAAGGCTTTGTAAGAATTGTTTCTCCTGCACGTCTTGGTTTTTGCTTCATAACAGCTTCGGTATGAGGCTCAAGACCTAAGGCGATAGCCGGAAGCGAGTCGGTCAGCAGGTTTATAAACAGCAGGTGAATAGCAGCAAAAGGAACAGGAAGAGCGCCCAGCGAACAGAACAGAACGGTTATTATTCCTGCAAGGTTTCCGGAGAGCAGGAAAAGTATAGCCTTTTTGATATTCTCGTATATATTTCTGCCGTTCTTTACAGCTTTTATAATTGTTGCAAAGTTATCGTCTGCAAGTACCATTGAGGCGGCGTCCTTTGAAACCTCTGTTCCTGTAATTCCCATTGCTACGCCTACGTCGGCCTGCTTCAATGCGGGAGCGTCGTTTACTCCGTCGCCGGTCATTGCGACTATCTTGTCGTTGCTCTGCCATGCTTTTACGATACGGATCTTATGCTCCGGAGTAACTCTTGCATAAACGGATTTATCCCTTACAAAGCTGATAAGCTCTTCGTCTGAATATCCGTCAAGAGCCGAGCCTTCAACAGCCTCTGAGAAATCATTAAGGATCCCTATTTCCTTTGCGATAGCCGACGCAGTTACGATATGATCTCCCGTGATCATAACAGGTTTTATACCTGCCGTTTTACATTCGGCGACAGCCTGCTTTGACTCTGCTCTCGGCGGATCCATCATAGCAATAAGACCTATGAAATCAAGTCCGTATTCGTCCTCTGTGGTTATTTCAGAAACATTGTATTTCTTTGAAGCAAAGCAGAGTATCCTTAGACCCTGAGCGGAAAGTTCGGATACCTGAGCCTTTATCTGCTCCTTTTCCTCATGCGTACAGTTCATTCTGTCAACAAGAACATCTGCCGCACCTTTAGTAAACATTATATTTTCTCCGTTTACATCATTGAGCGTAGACATCAGCTTTCTGTCGGAATCAAAGGGTATTTCGCTTATTCTGGGATAATCGGCTCTGATCTTGGAATAGCTCAGCTTTTTTGAAGCGGCAAAGTTGATAAGTGCAGTTTCGGTCGGGTCACCTATCTCAACGCCGTCCTTGCACTGTGAATCGTTGCAGAGTACAGACGCAACAATAAGATTTCTTTCGCCTGCGGTTTCGGGGTCGCTGTCCTCAGAGGAGATAATATGCCCGTCAACTACGATTTTTCTTACAGTCATTTTGTTCTGAGTAAGAGTTCCTGTTTTATCGGAGCAGATTATTGATACCGAGCCTAAGCCCTCAACAGCCTGAAGCTTTCTTATAATAGCGTTTTCTTTCGACATCTTCTGAGTGCCGAAGGAAAGAACTATAGTTACAATAGAGCTTAAAGCCTCCGGTATTGCCGCAACGGCAAGAGCGATTGCGAACATAAGTGAATTCATTATTTCATCGGAACTGATCCTATCAGCTTGAAACAGACTAAGTCCGAAAACCAATGCGCAGATTATAAGGATCGCAATAGAAAGCTTCTTTCCGAACGAATCAAGTGAGTTCTGAAGCGGCGTCTTTCTCTCCTCGGCGTTCTGGATAAGCGAAGCGATCTTTCCTACCTCGGTATTCATTCCTATATCGGTAACAATATATTTACCGCGTCCGTAGGTAACGAAGCTGCCGGAGAAAACCATGTTTACACGGTCGCCCAGAGGACATTCCTTATTTATATTTTCAACGCTTTTATCTATATTAAGACTTTCGCCTGTCAGAGCGCTTTCATTTACCTGAACCGAAGCGCATTCTATAAGACGGCCGTCGGCAGGGATCTGATCTCCGGCTTCTATCAGTACGACATCTCCGGCGGTAACTTCCTCGGAAGGAACTACTACGGCTTCTCCGTTTCTGAGTACCTTGGCGTTGGGGGAAGACAGCTTTTTCAGATTGCTGAGGGATTTTTCAGCTTTAAGCGTCTGAACAGTTCCCAGTATAGCGTTCATGGTAATAACCACAAGAATAACTATCGTACTTTCGGCGTCGCCCATACAGGCGGAAATGATAGCTGCTATTATAAGTATTATTACCAGAAAGTCCTTGAACTGTTCCAGAAATATTATTAGTGTGCTTTTCTTTTTGCCCTCGGTTATTTGATTCTTTCCGTACTTTTCCGTGTTTTTTTCTGCCTGCCGGGAGGTAAGACCGTTTTCGGAGGATCCGAATTCAGAATAAAGTTCTTCCGGTGTCTGGCGATAGCGTTCGCTCATTTACAACATTCCTTTCAATAATATCCGCAGATTATATTTTTCCCGTTAAAATGACTGCTAGTCGCAGACGGAAAAATATTATGCTCAGGTCCTGACAGTTTTTCACATAAAAAAGCGAGACGTTTATTGGAAAAACTGCGCAGCGCAATTATTTCAATAAAAGTCTCGCCGTTTAGATATGCAGCGGGTCGGTAAAACGACCGTATTGACGCAAACATAAACAGAATTTTCTATTAAATAAGAAATTCCGCCAGCTACTCTCTTTTACACTATTATTATATAGTAAGGATCTGATTTTGTCAATAGTTTTTTTATCGGAAGGTAAAAAAGAAAGCCTCAGTCTGAGCTGAGGCTTTCTGCGGGTATCTATTAGTTTATAGGAGTTGAGGAAATATTTTTATTAGCGTCTTTAATTACATATTCAACAGCCTTTTCCCACTCTGTACGGCAGGCAGTCCAGGTCGTTTCGTTTCCTCCTGAGATCATAGTAGCCTGTGAAACAGTCATCATATATGTTGAAAGCTCGTCTGAAACGCCGTCCTGAAGATCAAATACAGGAGTTTCGGCAGCCATCTTATACAGTGTTTCACGCATTTCGATCATTTCATCAGTCCACTTATACTCGTTTTTGAGAGTATCAGTCGTGATCTGCTTGATGTCCTCAGCCTGGTTCGTAACCTGCTCGCAGTCGAGAAATGCTGCTACGCCTTCAGGATTCTTAGCTCCTGTACAGATACTGTAGCCGTGAACTTTGGCTGAAATATAAGTTTTATCGGAATCCGGATCCTTCGGCATAGGAACGAACATTACTTCGCCGGCTTCAATATCGCCGAAAGGCTTGCAGGACTCGGGAGGACACTCGATAGCGTAAAGTCCGATAGGAATGAAGAGCGTCAGGTAAGAGCCGAGACCTTCTCCGTTAGCTCCGTCGCCTCTTGGTTTCCAGTTGTTTTCAGCACAGGGGAATACAACTCCGTTTTTCTGAAGGTTATACATTCTTTCCTGAACCTTTTCGATAGCCGGATCGGACATATTCTGAACAAGCTGTCCGTCTTTCAGTCCGATCATTGGAACGCCGCTTGTTTCGGAAAGCGCCTTGTTGTACCAGTAGCCGTCCAGCGCATACTTATCCTGATCTGCGTCCGTAAAGTCAGTACACATTTCAGTAAATACGTCCCAATCCCATTTTCCCTGAGCAAACAGCTCGGCAGGATCATCGTAACCGTTCTCATTGATCGTAGTTCTGTTATATACGCAGGCATATGTAGGCATAGCTTCAATAGCAGCAATATAATGCTTGCCGTTGAACATAAACGAGTCGCAGACGCTCTTAGATCCTGCCCAAAGTTCGGAATTAAGGTCTACATAATCGTCTATAGGCTGGAACATAGCTTTAATAGCGCCCTTAGGGAAAGTATCCATATCGTCGGCAGGGAAGAAGTCGGGTGATTCATTTGCCATTACGGCAGCAGCCAGATCGGTATAACGGTTTTCCCAGGTAGTCCGCTTATAATTGATCTTACCGCCGTATTTGGTTTCAAAAAGCTGGATGGCAGGCGACTTTACCTTTCCTTCGGTAGGGTTGATGTCGTAGTGTGCCATCCATGTAATAGTTTTATTTGATAATTCCTTGTCGGGAAGTTCGCCGGCATGAGCGTCAACTATCTGCTTCTGGTCATTATTAAGGTCTTTTCCCGGAGCAACAGAACTTCCGTTTGAAGAATTGTCCTTATCGCCGCAGGAAGCCATACCTGCCGCCATAGTCAGCGCAAGCGTCGCAGCCATTATTTTCTTTGCCAATTTCATTAAAAAAATACCTCCTTAAAATTCGGACTCATTTGTCCTGCACAAAAACTATGCATATAGGCATAGATCTTTCGTCTATTTTTATAATAACAAAACAATTATTGTTAGTCAATCAGCAACTTGCAATATAAATGTTTTAGGTTTTTGTGGATTTTGACAAATTCGTGATAGAAATTTGAATGATTACGTTTTCAGAAAACGTTTTCGGTGAGTTTCGGCTCTTAATTCATAAATAATTTACAATAGAAAATACAAGCTTTTTTAAACTGCGGCGGTTTTTTTCATGCCGAAAATGAGTATAAAAAAGACAGGCTGTTTATTCAGCAGCCTGTCTGTACGTTCGATATTTACATTATCAGGGACTGTATTTCCTCAAAGGTAAGAGTAGGGTGAAGCACCTTATTTATAGCTGCAGCTATCATTGCCGAGGTTCTTATTATAAGGTTATCTATTGTTTTCGGGGTTACGATCATTCCCTGAAATTCTTCTGGAAGCGGATTTATTGAGGCTGTATGGGCTATAGTAGTCATATCGGTAACTGTAGGAACTCCTACAGCTACGCAGGGTATTCCCAAAGTTTCCTCCGAAAGCTCCTTCCTGGCGTTTTCAACTCCGCTTCCGGGAGAGATTCCGGTATTGCACAGCTGTACGGTAGTTCCCAGATGGCTGAGGTCTGAACAGGCAAGAGCGTCTATAACTATAACAAGCTGTGGCAGTATCTCATTGCATATCGCTTTTACCGCAGCCGAGGATTCGACGCCTGTCTGAGCCATTACTCCTGTAGTAAGCACCGCTACGTCTGAAAGCTCGGAGGTGTCAAGATCCTTGGCAAGTCTTTTTATATGTCTTGTCGCAAATATCTTTTCAGCAACGCTCGGACCGAGGCTGTCGGGAGTTATTGCCCTGTTGCCCAGGCCTACTACCAGTACCCGCTCCGGGATATTACAAAGTCTTTTTATCTCGTCTGCTATGCATTTTACTCTTCCGTCGAAAAAATCACTGTAGGAGGAAAAGTGTCCGTCGGCGCTTTCTACGGTTATATATCTGCCCTCAGGCTTTTTTAAAAGGTGTGCTGCCTTTTCGCTTTCTACAGTAATTTCTGTTACTTCAAGCTTGATATTTTTATAGCTCCGCCTCAGCTGTGATACGCCCTCAAGCTGAGTCTGGAGCGATACCTGCTGTGCGGATTCAAGAGCTAAGTCTGTGCGTATTGACATAATATTTCCTGCCTTTCCGTTAAATATGATAATAAAATAAAGCGAATTTCTGCGCCGGATCTTTATAGACGGCTTTATTTCTGCAAAATGCACAATAATCAGTGATTAAAACAGCAAAAATTTTTGTTAAAAGCACTTGCATTTCCAATTTCTTTGTGATATAATAATCTACAAGACTTGTTTAAATGACTGCTGCATTTCCTCTCAGTCGTGCAGTTAGTTTATCCAAATAAGTGCAAAATTATTCAATGAATGAGGGAGGTGCCGATATGCCGAATATCAAATCCGCTAAAAAAAGAGTTAAGGTTATTGAAGCAAAAACTTTGAGAAACAAGGCAGTTAAGTCTGATCTTAAAACAGCTCTGAAGAAAGCTGACGCAGCAGTTGCCGAGAACGCTGACAACAAGGCAGAGGTTGTAAAGACCGCTATCAAGAAGGTTGATATGGCTTGCTCAAAGGGAATTCTGCATAAGAATAAAGCAGCAAGAAAGAAATCTCAGCTTGCAAAATCGCTTAACGCTTAATATCTGGAATACGGAGCCGCATTGTGCGGCTCTTTTTTATTTATAATATTTTCGTTTGTTTTTCGTTTTCAGACTAAGTTTTTCCTAAAATCAAGTGGAACAAAAAGTATATTGCTTAAATATTTTATACAAAAATAAGACCTTTTATATTGACATTTCTATATAAATGTGATATACTTAGCAGGAAATATGGAAAAATTGTTTACTAAAAACACGAAACTGTTTCAAAGAGGTAATGATCATGGCTGAAATGACTGAACTTGAGAAAATTGATCAGGCAGAAACCTATTTCGCGCGTTACTATGAATTTGAGGACGCAATTCGGATCAACAAAGAAAATATAGAATACCTTAAAACTTATATTCATGATAATACATATGTTGAAAAAACCTTTAATCTCAAATCAAAAAGGATCATATCGGTGGCTTTGTGCCTTGCTGCCGGAGCGGCTGTGTTCGGGATACTGACTGCGGTTCTCGGTACTGGTATGCTTATGATTTCTGCTGTCGGCGGAGCGTCGGCATTTATTCTTCTTGCCGTTTTCGGCGTCTGCCTTCAGCATTTCAGGCTTACTGAAGCTAAAAAGCGTCAGGCTGAGGTAAACGAGGGAATAGGAGAGCAGTTGGAAATATTAAAAAACAGAGATTCACAGCTTATACGTCAGAAGGAGGACTATTATAAAGGACTTGAAAAGCGGATAAGCTTTATGCCGCTTGAATATATGAAAAATATAGGTCAGATAAGGTCTTATATTGAAAGCGGCGAAGCGCTGACCTGTGAGGAAGCTGCGGATCGCTTTGAAAGAAATATGCTTTTACAGGAAATGTCAAGCCTTACGATGCAATCCGAGGAAGTTGATGAACCGTCGATAGATACCGAAGCCGCTAAGGAGCGTCTTGGCGATCCGCTTGAACTTATCAGGAAAAATAAAAAACGAAAAAAGAAGGAAAACACAGGAAGAAAGAAATCGGCTTGATCCGTGTACAATAATAAAGCGGCGCATATAATCGCTGCTTTTATTTTTTTAAGTATTAAATTTTTATAATTAAGGAATAATACCTGTGTTTTTATTTTTATGAAAGGGAGGCATAAAGCTGTTATGAAAAGACTTATTCTGGTAACATCTCCTCCCGCCAGCGGAAAAACCTATGTTTCCAAAAAGCTGGCGGAAAATCTCAGGCATATAGTTTATCTCGATAAGGATACGCTTATTCCGCTGTCAAGAAAAATATTTGAGGCAGCGTGTGAGGAATACGACAGAAGCTCTGATTTTTTTGAAAAATATGTCCGCAATGCCGAGTATGAAGCAATTTTGGCGCTGGCCTTCGAGGCGTTGGAGTATGAAAGCTTAGTGCTTATAAATGCGCCGTTTACAAGGGAAATAAGAGATCCTGTGTATATGAAAGACCTTGCGGAGGAGCTTAGGAAAAAGAATATCCGACTGACGGTTATCTGGGTAGAAACCGATATAGAGGTCTGCCGCCGGAGAATGATAAAACGCAATTCCGACCGCGATACCTGGAAGCTTGCAAACTGGGACGAATATATAAAAACCCAGGACTTTTCGCGTCCCGTTTACCTTGACAACCCTGAGCTTGAGGACGACTTTATTTTATTCAGAAATTCAAATGAAAACGAGTTCTTAAGCTCGATGAAGAAAACGCTTAATATTCTTGAAGACGAAAAAGGCTGCCCGTTTGATTTAATGAGAGAAGATATAAGCAGACGGCAGGAGGAACTGATCGCAAGGCTGGGCGATTTGAAAGCCGCCGGCAAAGAAAAAACCGCTGCGTTCAAACAGCTGCTGGCAGAGAAAATAACCAACTCTCAGATACTATCAATGATGGACGCTTACGATCGGAAGTAGAATTTACGAAATGTTAATATATTTTTTTCTGAAACTATTGACAGTTTGTATTTAGTCTGATATAATTATTTTTGCATTCGTATCTAAAGACAGTCGGCAGCTGAAAAGCAGAAGTCCGGCCGAGGAGGAATAGCAAATAAATATTTTGCTTGTATATTCCTTTTGTCTTTTGGCGGAAGGAATTTTTCTTTTTAGTGCGCTGCGAATCAAAAGCCGTTCCTGCGGCTTTGCAAAGAGGTGAAATTATTATGCCAAGTGAAAAGGTTCTGCGCGTAAAGCAGGAAAAGGTTGAAAAGCTGACTGAGCTTCTGAAGAATTCCACAGCCGGCGTACTCGTTGACTATAAGGGTATTACGGTTGAGGAGGACACTAAGCTGCGTAAGGAAATGCGCGAGGCAGGCGTAGATTACTTTGTTGAAAAGAACACTATGCTTCGTTTTGCTATGGAAAAAGCAGGTCTTAACGGTCTTACAAACGTACTTGAGGGTACTACCGCTATTGCTCTTTCAAATGATGATCAGACTGCTCCGGCAAGAATTCTCGGTAAATTCTCCGAGGCTTGCAACGGTCAGAAATTTAACCTGAAGGCTGGATTTATCGGTGAAGAAATTTACGATGAGGCAGGAGTTAAGGCTCTGTCAAAGATCCCGTCGAGAGAGGTGCTGCTTGCACAGCTCGTTGGTTCACTCCAGGGTCCTATTCAGAAGCTTGCCGCTACGTTGCAGGCTGTTGTGGACAAGGAGAACGGCGCCGCTTAATTTGTGCGGCGTAAGCTGAGGGGTTATCCCCGGAAATTTTAAATTTAAAAGGAGATTATTATCATGGCTTCAGAGAAGATTATGAAATTCGTAGAAGATATCAAGACACTTTCCGTTCTCGAGCTTGCTGAGCTTGTAGACGCTATTCAGGAAGAGTTCGGCGTAACTGCTGCAGTTGCTGCTGCTCCTGCTGCAGGCGGTGCAGGCGCTGCTGCTGAGGAGAAGACTGAGTTCGACGTAGTTCTCGCTTCCTTCGGTGACGCTAAGATGGCTGTAATCAAGGCTGTTAAGGAGATCACAGGTCTTGGTCTTAAAGAGTCCAAGGAGTTGGTTGAAGGCGCTCCTAAGGCTGTTAAGGAAGGCGTTTCCAAGGCTGACGCTGAGGAGATCAAGGCTAAGCTTGAGGATGCAGGCGCAACTGTTGAGCTTAAGTAATTTAGCTTAAAATACTTAAGGGACGGATCAACCGTCCCTTTTTTATTTGCAGAATTAAAATTAATATAAACCGGCAAGCAGCCGGCAGCTGTACCTACAGAAGCTCTGTAAAGGCAGCTGCCGGCTGCTTTTTTCTTTTATCTGCTCTACGCAGGCATTGTGGTCTTGTATTTAAGACATATTTTATCGGTAATAAGAGCGATAAATTCTGAGTTTGTAGGCTTGCCCTTTCCGGTATTGACAGTATAGCCGAAAAAGCTGTTGAGCGTATCTATATCTCCTCTGTCCCATGCTATCTCTATTGCGTGTCTGATCGCGCGTTCAACTCTTGAGGGAGTGGTGCTGAATTTTTTAGCAACAGCGGGATATAATAGCTTTGTAACGCTCTCAAGCATTTCCTTGTCATTAACTGACTGAATAATTGCCTCTCTCAGATAATGGTATCCTTTAATATGAGCAGGTACGCCTATCTGGTGAATAATATCGGTAACTATTATCTCAAGGTTAGGGTTAGCTTTGTTTTTGGAAAAGCTCATGTCGGAGGTTATGTCGGTGTCAATATCCAGCATTGCTTTTATGCGTTCCCCGAGAATCTTGACGTCAAACGGCTTCAGCATAAAATACGCAGCTCCTGCCGCCATGACCTGCTGTTCGATAAACGAATTTTCGTAAGCGCTTGTAACGATAAACAGCGGTTTTTTATAGGACGAAGCCTGAAGCTTTTTAATAAGCTCGATAGCGTCAAGGTTAGGCATTACCGCTTCGATGATAACAACATCCGGAACTTCATTTTTGATCGCGTCAAAAATAGTAAGTCCGTCCTTTGGGCGGGTTATTACAAAGAAGCCCATAGCTCTGAGAGCTGAAGCGCAGCTTACGCCGTATTGTGCCGAATCGTCACCGATAAGAATTTTAATTTTGTTTGTCATAATTATTTCCTCCGTAAATTTAATTGTCAGATTTAAGCCTCGGTCATTGCATTGCTGTAAAACTAAAATCGTCGACTATTTTGTAAATACAGAATATTCAATGCTGTTATTTAGAAACTTTTCAAGAAACTATCAGCTGAGTTATTTCTTCACTAGACTTATTTTAACACAGGTAAATTTAAAAATCAATACTTTTTTAGAAAAAACGTCAATTTTTTATCGACTGATTTGTGCATATATAACATAAAAATAGCATAAAATATAACAAACACTTATTATTCTTGATTATAAGACACACTATTGTATGAAACGACAAAATTCTAATTGCAAAAGATGAGCAAATTACGCTGATTTCACGCAAATATGCAGCTGTCAGCCTGCCATTCCAAGTTCGGGGTCGACGCATTTGGTTGACTGACGGTACATTGAGTCGGCAAATATACCGTAACCCTGCTGAGGATCGTCAATAAAAACATGAGTTACTGCTCCTACAAGCCGTCCGTCCTGAATAATAGGACTGCCGCTCATTCCCTGAAGAATGCCTCCGGTCGTTTCAAGCAGCTTCGGATCGGTTATCTTTACTATAAGGTCATGCTCAGCGTCGCTGCTTAGGTCTGCTTTTTCAATATTTATCTTGTATTCCTTTGGTTTTCCGTTATCTATCGTTGTGTAAATTACCGCTTCTCCGGTATGGACTTCCTGACGAAAGCCAAGCTCTATAGGCTTGCTGCTGCTGGGAGGAGAATTAAGTGTTCCGAAAACTCCCGATTCATTATTGAAATCTATATTTCCTACAGACGCAGATGAAGAAAATTCGCCCAGAAGCTGTCCGGGATCACCCTTTACGCTTTTGTTAAAGCCTGTGATCCTGACCTCTCCGACAGAACCTTGAGAAAGAGGAAGAGGAAGCTTAGTATCGGCATCGCAGATAGGATGTCCCAAGCCTCCGAAAGCTCCGGTAGAAGGATCGTAGAAGGTGAGAGTTCCTATTCCTGCCGAGGAATCCCTTACCCACATTCCCGCCTTGTATGAGCCGTCGTGGTATACAGGAGTCAGTGTAGCGGTTTTTTCATTATCACCACTTCTGTATTCAACGGTACATGGCTTTCCCTTGGAGCCGGAAATAATATCGCTGATGCTTTTGTTTGTTGTTACGCCTACTCCGTTGACTGAAATTATTACATCGCCTTTTTTTATCCCGCATTCGGAAGCAGGGCAGCAGCCTTCAAACCTTTCCAGGTCAATTACCATAACGCCTTCGGTAACAAGCTTTATTCCGAACGGCTGTCCGCAGGGAACAAGCTTCGGTCTTGAAATCTGTCCCGTCTGAACATCCTTTATCGGAACTGTACCGAAAAGCATTAAGGTGCTGTCCTCAAGTTTGGATAAAGAAGCCTCCCGATCGTGAGTGTTCATCGCTGTATTGCCCTCCAATGCTTCGACTGCCTGAAGCGTCTGCTCAGACGGTCTGGAAGAAATTGAAAAAACAGAATTTACCGTCAGCTGATTTCCGTCAGATACATAGTAAAAATCAGGAAGAGTATAGGAGTAAAAGCCTACAAGTCCCATGATCCCGATCGTTACTATACCTATCGCCGCCGCCGCTCCCTTAAAAAATCTACCCATCTTAACCAGTCCTTTCTTTTTTCAAATGCCGCATTATTTATTGCTTGTACAAATTTATTGTTGACTGCGTCCGGTTTTTAATTCAGACCGCAAAGCAAGTATATTTTTCTTTGGAAGAACTGAAAAAAGTTTCTTTGGTATTTATTTATTAGAGTAAAAGGCAGACGCACTTGATATTTTTGCTTATGTGTGGTACAATAATAAAGCTGTAATAAAAAATATTATCAGTATTATCAGCCGCAATTTATATTTTAATACATATACAGAGGTGTATTATGTCAAAAAAGGACAGACTGAAAGCGCAAAGCCAAAAACAGCTTAATTTAAAAAGAGAGCTTGAATCAAAGGAGCTTGACGAACGCTGTGAAGCAGCGCAGAAACCGAGCAAAGCTGCCGAAAAACTTAGAAAAAGGGCGAAAAGGGCGGATAACGCCGTAACGCTTATACTAAAGCTTTTAATGCTTGTTCCCTTCGGATATTCCGCGTTTTTTTACGGAGGAGTAACTGTCGTCGGTATAGTAATGGGCGAGCTATACGATATTCCTAAAAGGATCGGAGTCTATATGGGCGTTGGTATTATACTGTGTGCCGCCGCGCTGTTTTTTGCTTTTTTCAGCAAATACGCAGTGCAGTTTGCGCTGTGCCTTGCCGGAACATTAAGCTTTCTTCACGGAGGAAGATATATAATAGGCAATATTACCAGAAAGCTTGAAAACTCATATGTTGCTGACGAGGCGCTTAAAACGTTGGATAAGCAGTATATGCTGCACTACTACCCCATTCTTGCTATGCTTGCAGTTTCCGCTGCACTCTTTATAGTTTATATTGTAATAAAGGCGAAGAGGAAGAAGAAGGAAAAAGAAGAAAAAGACAACGCTCCGGTAAGAAGCATCGTTGACTGAAGCAATTGAAAAAAGATAACGGACGGACACAGACATTCCATGCAAAAGCAGCTTGTCAGGGCTGTTTTATAATGCAGGGGAGGCGGCTGTTTACGTCCGTTTTGTTTATTTAATGCATTTAAAAGATCGGTTTTTCGCGATACTGATTTTGAACGGTCGGCACGGTATTGCTGAAATATGGCAAAAATCACTGAAAATAAGACGGTAAAACTGTGTAAATTTATGGACTGATTTCTATTGACGGCGGGCTTTAAGAATGATATAATAAATAATATATCGGAATTCAGCGAAATATGGCAAATTTAAGCGGCTGCTCTGCTTATCTGTGCTGAGTTTCGGAATGCAATAAATTTGTTAGGAGCGTCGGCGTGGTTTTTGCGGATTTGTTTTTTATCTATTTCTTTCTGCCGCTGTGTCTTATCTGTTACTTTCTTACAAGAAAAACGCAGATAAGAAACTGTGTGCTTATAGCGTTTTCCCTTGTATTTTATGCTTGGGGAGAACCGGTCTGGGTCTGTATGCTAATAGGGTATTCTCTGCTCAATTACCTTACAGGACTGATCATTGAAAAGTTCAGGGGCAAGCCAGGTTCAAAGGCGGCTCTTGCCTTTTCTCTTATGGTTGATATCGGAGTTCTCGGAGTGTTCAAATACAGCGGATTTATCGCCGAGAATATAAACGCTCTTCTGGGAACGGCAATTAAAATTCCGGAAATTGCGCTTCCGATCGGAATTTCCTTCTATACCTTTCAGACGATCTCGTATTCGCTTGACTGCTATTGGGGAAAGGTTGAAGCTCAGAAAAGCTTTGCAAAATTTCTTTTGTACGTTTCAATGTTCCCTCAGCTTGTAGCCGGCCCTATAGTAAGATATTCGACTATCGCTCAGGAGATCGACAGCAGGAAAACGACCGCCAAGGATCTGTCAGACGGCTTCAGCAGGATCATTCTCGGTATCGGAAAAAAGGTGATTATCGCCAATAATCTCAACAGCGTAGTAACGGCTTGCTTCGGTACGTCTGATAACGGCTATGAGGCTGTAAAGACACTTTCGGTTTTCGGAACATGGTACGGAGCGGTTCTTGTTGCGCTCTGGTATTATTTTGACTTTTCCGGCTATTCTGATATTGCTATAGGACTGGGCAGAATTTTCGGTTTTCATTTTGATGAAAACTTTAAATATCCGTTTATCTGCAAAAGTATTACCGAGTTCTGGCAAAGATGGCATATATCCCTTGGCTCATTTTTCCGTGATTATCTTTTGTATGTTCCTATATTCGGCAGAAGAAGAAAATACGGTGGGCTGTTCCTGGTATGGTTCTGTACCGGTCTGTGGCACGGAGCAAGCTGGAATTTTATCTTCTGGGGTCTTTATTACGGACTTTTTATCTGTATTGAAATGTGGATAGGAAAAAAGCGTATGAAAAAATGGCCTGCTGCGGTAAGTCATATATACAGCAAGCTTGTAATAGCCGTAGGCTTCGGAATATTCTACTTTGAGGATCTTGGTTCACTGGGAACATTCTTCAAGGCTCTTGTCGGCGCAAACGGAAATAAGCTTACCGACGCGGTTACGAATAATCTGTTTATCAATAATATTTTTATCTTTGCGGCGGCAATTATACTTTCCTGTCCGGTTATCCCGAAGCTAAAGGAGCTGGCTGAGAGCAGGGCGGGAGCTTACTATGCGTTTAGGACCGCAGGACTGTTTTGCAATCTGGCGGTGCTTATCGCTGGAAGTCTGCTGCTTCTTAATAATACCAATAATCCGTTCCTGTATTTTAGATTTTAAGCGGGGAGTATAATAAATGGAAAACGATAAGGAAATTGATATGAAGCGTGATAGCTCCGATTTCGGCGTTCCCGATATGAGCGGACTGGAGCAGGCTTATAACGAAAGCCTTGAAAGACTGGGTCTTACCGAAAAAAATGCGCCTGCTGAAAAGAACGGCAGACAGGAAAAAGTTTCGGATGATGTTTATGAGAAGATGCTGGAAGAGGTCGCAAAGCGTCGTAAAGTCAATAAAAGCATCTGGACTGATGAACCTGTGATCCCTGTAAGGAAAAGTATCTGGCTTGACGATGAAAAGCCGGATGAAAATACCTCCGCTGTCGAAAACGGCTCTGATAAATCTGAACTGCTCAAGCCTATAACGGCTGTAGAGCCTAAAACTCAGCCTTTTAAGAATAATTTCGTGCTGAAAATACCAAAGGAATATTATGAAGAATACGGAGTTCCCAAGGCTCCCGTTCAGATACTGCCCGATGATGAAAATCCCGGGAGGGCCTCCGGAGGCAGGACAGTTATTGCTTTAGCTGAAAAAAGCGGCTTTAAGCAAACGGTGGAGCTTTCTGTAAACGGAAACTGTACCGAGGAAAATACACTGCGCAACAGCAGCGAGCAGCAGGAGAGAAAAAGCTCCCGTATATCGGCAGATGAAAAAGAGTATTCCGGGAAATTAGAGCAGGGATTTAATATGATCAATTCGGTTCTCTGTATTCTGGTTATTTTCGGTGTAGGAGCTTCTCTTATCTTTATGCACAGGGAAAGCGGCTTTATCAATTCAGAAAACCGTAATCTTGCAAAATTTCCTCAATTCAGCCTTTCTTCATATCTGAGCGGAGAATATACCGAAGGAATAACCGAATATTATACCGATACGATACCGAACCGTGAAAAGCTGAAAAAATTCAGCAGCGTTTTTTCGGATCTTCTGGGTATACATATAAACGACGTCAAGATAAAGGGCGGAGTTTCTGCTGTTGAAAAGGAAAAGCTTGACGAGGATAAAAAGGCTGCTACAACAACTGTGACCGCATTTACCGGAAGCGTAACTACTAAGGAAACCTCAAAGACTACAACAACGGTCTCAAAGAAGAAAACCACCACAACTAAAAAGAAAGAAGAAAAGCCCAAGCTTGACGACGGAGCATGGGCAGGAAATGTTATAGTTGCAGGTTCAGGCGAAAATGTACGGGCGATGAGTGCTTTCTACGGAATATTTGAGAACGGAGAGAAATACGCAAAGGCAGTAAACGCATATAAAGAAGCTCTGGGAAGCGGAGTTAACGTTTATAATATGAGCATACCGCTTTCGTCGGCATTCTATATGCCTGACAATTTAAAGAACTCGTTCTCGGATCAGAAAGACTGTATAGAAAATATAGGCTTGAATCTCAGCGGAATTATCGACTGCAACGTTTACAGTGCGCTTGAAAAACATACCAATGAGTATATCTATTCGAGGACGGATCATCACTGGCAGCCGAGAGGAGCTTATTATGCGGCTCAGGTATTTGCTCAGAAAGCGGGGGTCGATTTCCCGGCGTTAAGCACCTATGAAAAATGCGAGATAGAGGACTTTGTAGGTACGATGTACGCATACAGTGATTATGACGAGGAGCTAAATAAAAATCCAGACACGTTTATTTACTACAAGCCGGATAACGATTATACGGTAAAGTATTATGATACGGCTTTTGAAAACGGCTATGAGGGTTCGCTGTTCTTTGATTACGCCAGCGGAGTCAACTGCTATTCGGCAATACTCAACCGCGACGAACAGATAACCGAGATCACTACTGACTGCGAGAACGGAAGAACGCTTGTGATAATGAAGGACAGTTACGGAAACGCTCTGGTTCCGTTCCTTACTCACAGCTTTTCAAAGATATATGTATGCGATTTCAGATATATGGATATAAATGCAAAGGATTTTATGGAGAATGTCGGCGCAACGGACGTACTGTTTTCAATTTCGCTGTCAGCCTGCTATACTCCTACTCATGTTGAAGCGCTGGAAGGCGATCTTACTAAGTAATAAAAAATAAACTGCCGAAGCTTAACGTGACATAGGCGGACAAAAGTTTGTCCGTTTCCTGTCCGACAGTTAAGTTCCGGCAGTTTTTTATATGAACATCAGTGATGAATTTGAATATTTTAAGGCTCGGAGGGCGGTGATTTTCCGAAAAACATAAAATGTTCCACGTGGAACATATGTATGGATATTGTATGGCTTATAAACGGTTTGTACAGGGCGAAAATATAGTGAACACATAATTTCTTTTAAATGTACAAATTATTAAATTGCCCTGCGGAAACAATCGGGCAATAAAAGGACACCGCTGAAAAAGCACTGTTTGCAGAGCATAGGAGGGGTGTAAGCGGCAGGCTTGTACGAAGGACTGAGATCGCAGCATATCCGAGTCGCTGAAACGGTATTATCGGAAAGTAAATAACCAATCGGCTCAGCGGAAAAATAATTCAATGATCAAGGAGTTGCTGAGACAATAGTGTCTCGGAGATCGGGAAATGCCCTGTTTTTTATCAATGGTTATATATCTTTATTCTTATATCGTCGGTATTTACGGTCATTTTTACAGTTCCGCCGATAGGAAATGTTATCATAGGAGATACATGACCGAAATCTATGCCGAACACCACGGGTATATTCGCACTGATCTTGTCTTTGAGTAATTTTTTGATAACAGACACATCAAGCTTACAGCTCTCCTCAAATCTGCCGAATACGATACCTTTAATGGTTTCGGCCTCACAAATCTGAAGTAACGACTGCAAATTGCGGTCGAACTCATAGACAAAATAATCACCCATAATATTATCGTCTTCAATAAATAAAACCTTATCCTTAATGCTTGGCATATACTGAGTCCCCTGCAAAAGGTTCAGCGTACATAAGTTACCGCCTATAATTTCTCCCTCACAAACACCTTTTTGAATTATGCTGTAATTATCTGCGTTTTTTGAGGGTTCGATCAGGATAGGTTCACTGTTCATAACGCACCTAAAGAACATATCTTTAGTATATTCAGCCTCGGTCTCAAACCCAAAGGTGCCGAAGTTCGGACCGTGATAAGTAACCAAACCTGTTTTTGCGTATATTGCATTTAATAACGCGGTAATATCAGAAAAACCGCATAGAATTTTAGGATTGCTCTGAATTATGTTATAGTTTAAATGCTTTAATAGCTGATTTACATTAAAGCCACCGCTACAGGCAATTATCATTTTTACATTGTTATCAAGAAAAGCTTCGTGCAAGTCATTTACTCTTGACATAATATCAGAAGAATTAAACTCGTTCATTTCTCTGCTATGCTTTGAAAACGTGATCTTAAATCCTTGTGAAGTCAGGCAGGTTAATGCCCTGTCAAAAATATCCTCACGCACTCTTGAAAGACTTCCGGAGGGGGCTGTAACTCGTATTTCATCTCCGTATTTCAGTTTTTCTGCAATCATTTGATCCTCCGTTATCAGGTTCATTAACTCAGGAATTATTGTTATATACTGAATATAAAATTAAATTATAAGCAGTAAAGGCGAGGTTAGCCGGAACGGGGGTGTGTAAGATGAGGTCAGCATACAACAGGCTGCCACGCAAAAGGCAGCAAATCTTTCGCACTAACCTTAATTAAATTGCCGTTTTCGTCATTTAAAATTACCTTAATGTCGGGACAGTATTCAAAAAGCATTTGTCGGCAATTACCGCAGGGAGGAATAACGCAATTGAGATGTTTCTCATGAACGGCGACAATTGTATCAAATTCTTTTTCTCCGTTTGATATTGCAATACCGATGGTAATATACTCTGCACAAGAGCCGTGAATGCCGTCACAGTT
Source organism: Hominimerdicola intestinalis (assembly GCF_054655215.1). Taxonomy (NCBI): domain Bacteria; kingdom Bacillati; phylum Bacillota; class Clostridia; order Eubacteriales; family Oscillospiraceae; genus Hominimerdicola; species Hominimerdicola intestinalis. Next base: position 69,415 of record NZ_BAAHNZ010000006.1, on the reverse strand, counting down.
TACGCCTTTGTATATATTTCCGTTCTTGCACAAAACAGCACAGCCGACAGTATGATCATATACGCCATCGTTAAAATTATTCCCTAAAACTTCCAATCCTGATGCTATGAGTTTCATATCCTTTTCAGTAACAGGGTATCGTTCCACATTAAAACCTCTTCTATGGTATATTTGTTTTATTGTATCACGCCTGCAAATAGAAGTCAACACTGAAGGAGCGTTTTTCATTGAAAAAATAACATTCGGCATCCGTATCGGAAAGTAATACAGCATAGCTAAATATAACATTAAAAAGAAAAAGGGGAGAAGAAAAGTTGTTTATGGTTTAATAGTAAAAAACAAATAATAAAAAGCGGCTTTATTGTATACAATTGTATATTTAAGTCAAACAAATTAATCAATATCAATAAAATTTATTTCGGTTCTAATAAAATAATGTTGACATTTAACAAAAACTTTGGTATACTATATTTATAGAAATTTTAATAAAAGGAGAGATCACTATGGCTGAATTAAAGGGAACAAGAACTGAACAGAATCTTATGACTGCGTTCGCCGGCGAATCACAGGCGAGAAATAAGTATACATATTATGCAAGCAAGGCTAAAAAGGACGGCTATCAGCAGATCGGCGCGCTTTTTGAGGAAACTGCAAACAATGAAAAGGAACATGCTAAAATATGGTTCAAGCTTCTGCATGACGGAATCCCGTCAACTGCGGAGAATCTTCTTGACGCTGCCGAGGGTGAAAACTACGAGTGGACAGATATGTACGCTGAGTTTGCTCGGGTAGCAAAGGAAGAGGGATTCGACCATATAGCCTATCTTTTCGAGAAAGTTGGGGATATCGAAAAGACCCATGAGGAGCGGTTCAGGAAGCTGCTCAAAAATGTTGAGGGAGATCTGGTATTCTCCAAGGACGGAGATCGGATCTGGGAGTGCAGGAACTGCGGACATATAGTAGTAGGCAGGAAAGCTCCGGATGTTTGCCCGGTATGCAATCACCCGCAGTCTTATTTTCAGGTAAAGGCTGAAAACTATTAATTTTGCTTTTTAAATTTTCTCCTGAAGGCGGAGCCGGTAATTTTCCGGTTCCGCCTTTTTATTGCCTAAGCTTTATAATAAAGTTTACTGTCATGGTTTATACTTTTTTATTTTTACAGAAAACAATACGTCAATTATACACAAGATAAGTTAGCTTAGGATAACTTAAATATGTGCAGTTATACAGATTTTAAATAATTACACACAACGCTATTGACTTTTCAGCTGGAATATGTATAATAATTATTAGGGTTAGCCAAAGCTAACCTGCACAGAATCATGCGGCTTTCATAAAATAATATTAGGTATCCGGCACGCCGCAGCATAACGTAAAATCGGTATGCTCAAAAGTTTCCAAGGAGGTATGCTCCTGCGGGAGCATTATTTGAATTATGATATTTGCGCTGCTGCTCTGCATTTTTACTATAGCTTCAGTAACGGCAGTTAAGCTTACAGCGGTAAAAATGTACTATAAGCTTACTGAGAAAAACTGCCGGCGCGTAAAAACCTGTGACAATGCGTCGGAAAGTGACAATACGCTCTGAACAGGTTCGGGAGCCTGAGGGGATGATTCGGTATAACTTACCGATGCTTTTAGAGCTGCCTCAGGCTCTTCCGAATCAAATTAACATATCCTTCTCAATACGAAAAGCCCTTCGGTCTGACTAGCCGGAGGGTTTTTTGTACATTTCAGAGGGCGGAGTATACGGACCTCAACTAAAGTTCAAGTAAAAAAATAAAAATCGATTTCCGTGGGAAGCGGAAATTATCGCTTGAAGTTTTAATAAAATTATGCTATTATTTATTATAGTATAATATAGCAGCAAAGGGGGGACGGCTGTGCTGGCTGAGCTTGAAAAGCCGATAACGTATCTTAAAGGCGTAGGACCAAAAAGGGCTGAGCTGTATCAGAAGCTGGGGATCGGCTCTGTTTATGAGCTTCTGAACCATTTTCCCAGAGATTATACAGACTATACTTCGGCACAGGAGATACGAAGCTGTCCTATCAACGAGATATGTACTGTCAGGGGCAGGATAGTAAAAAAGCTTCCTCCTGCACTGATCAGAAAGGGTCTTGCGGTCTATAAGGCGGTATTTACCGACTCAACGGCAGATCTGACGATCATAATATACAACAGCGAGTTTATGTTCGACAAGCTTTCAGTCGGAGAAGAATATATCCTACACGGCAGGATAACGGGAAACATGATAAGGAAAGAAATGAACTCGCCTATGTTTATTTCTGCTGAAAGCGAGGATAAGATAATTCCTGTTTACCATCTTACAGACGGACTTTCACAGCAGATACTGAGACAGAATATACACAGCGCTCTCTTATCCTTTGACAGGGCGATCTACGAGCCGCTTCCTCCTGAGATAATGAGAGAGAACAGCTTGTGTTCACTTGAATTTGCTTATCGGAATATACATTTTCCAAAGGATATCCATTCAATGAATATTGCAAAGCGGCGTCTTGTATTCGACGAACTGCTTTCGCTTCAGCTTGGTATGCATATGCTGAAAATGAAAAACCGCAGGCGTACAGGCTGTGTAATGCGTCCTGTTTCAATGGAGCGGTTTTACAATGCGCTTCCATTTGAGCTTACCGCAGGTCAGAGGTCGGCGGCGGAGGACTGCGCCGCGGATATGTGCAAAGAATATCCTATGAACAGGCTTATACAGGGCGACGTAGGTTCGGGAAAAACTGCGGCGGCGGCTGGAGCAGCATATTTTGCGGCTGAGAACGGATATCAGACTGCGCTTATGGCTCCTACCGAGATATTGTGCGCTCAGCATTATGATACGCTTAGCGGGTTTCTTTCACCGCTGGGTATAAAGATATGCCTGCTTACAGGCTCGCTTCCTGCAAAGCGTAAGAGGGAGATAAAGGAAGGGATAGAATCGGGTGAATATCAGATAGTTATCGGAACTCATGCGCTTGTTCAGCAGTCGACGGCGTTTCAGAATCTGGGACTTGTCATAACTGACGAGCAGCACAGATTCGGAGTAGAACAGCGGGCAATGCTGGCGGCTAAGGGAGAAAATCCACACCGTCTTGTAATGTCGGCTACTCCTATTCCTAGAACTCTTGCGCTGATGATCTACGGGGATCTTGACCTCTCGGTACTGAAAGAGCTTCCAAAGGGCAGACAGCCTGTTGAAACCTACGCGGTTACGGGAAAGCTTCGGGGACGTGCGTTCGGATTTGTAAAAGATCGGCTTGACGAGGGCAGGCAGGGATATATAGTTTGTCCTGCGGTAGATGAGAGCGAGCTTGATATACAGAACGTCAAAGGCTATGCAAAAAAGCTTGCAGAAGAGGATTTCAGAAATTACAGGGTAGGTCTTATTCACGGTAAGCTTTCCTCCGAAGAAAAGGAATCAGTAATGAGGCGGTTCAAGGACGGAGAGATCGACCTGCTTGTTTCGACTACTGTAGTCGAGGTTGGAGTAGATGTTCCCAATGCCGCAGTTATGGTCGTTGAAAATTCCGACAGATTCGGTCTTTCGCAGCTTCATCAGCTGAGAGGACGTGTCGGCAGGGGAAAATATAAATCTTACTGTATACTTATTACCGATAACGTTACTGAGGAAAGCAGAAAAAGGCTGAGGATACTTGCTAAGAACTCCGACGGTTTCAGAATATCAGAGGAGGATCTAAAGCTTAGAGGTCCGGGGGATTTTTTCGGCAGCAGGCAGCACGGGCTTCCGAAGCTTAAAATTGCGGATATGGCGGAGGATACGGATATTCTGCTGCTCGCTCAGAAAACGGCGAAGCGTCTTGAGGAAATCGACCCGAAGCTTGAAATGCCTGAGCATAAGGGAATACGGGAAGCGGCTGAGAGGCTTTTTGAACAAAAGAACGGCAGCTGAAAATAATAATTTTATTGAAAGGATATGTTTATATATGGACGCAAATATGAAAGCTGTAATAAGCGGGAGAATTGAACGAACTGCGGAAAACCTGCGCAGGAACAATATGGAGGTCTATATTGCCGAAAACAGCTCGGAAGCGGTAAGGATAATCGAAGGCCTTCTGAAAGAGGGAGAAACCATATCCTGCGGCGGCTCGGCAACTCTTGCGGAAAGCGGAGTTACAGAGCTTATGAGAAGCGGAAAATACAACTTTATTGACCGTTCAAAAGCTGAAAGCAGGGAGGAAACGGAGGAGCTTTACCGAAAGGCGTTTTTTGCTGATACCTATCTTACATCTGCGAACGCAGTCACGGAAAACGGAGAGCTTTATAACGTTGACGGCAATTCAAACCGTGTTGCGGCTATCTGCTACGGCCCGGAGTCGGTAATATTTATAGTAGGGATAAATAAGATAGTCAGGGATCTGGACGAGGCGGTAAAGAGAGTTAAAACCTGTGCCGCACCTGCTAACTGTATACGGCTCGGCTGCGATACGCCATGCTCAAAAACCGGAGAATGCATATCCCTGAAAAAGGGCGGAGATATGCCGTCCGGCTGCGCTTCGGAGGGAAGAGTATGCTGCAATTATCTCGTATCTTCATGGCAGAGGAAGAAAAACCGCTTTAAAGTTATAATAGTAAAGGAAGTTCTGGGATATTGACGCAGGTAAGCGGATCTCAAAAGGCTGATCGGATCAATATGATGACAAATCAGACAAATCGGTAAAAAGCTGTGTTAAAAAACAAAAAACCATTGTATTTATTAAATAGATATGGTATAATAAAAGTGTTGAAATTTGTGCAATTGCAATAATTAAGGTTCTTGTCACGAATAATGGAGGTATATAATGGATTCGCTGAAATTTCTGCTTTATACGCTGGCACGGATAGGTCTGCTGTTGGCTTCCTTGGCGCTTGCTCTTGTATTCGGAAAAATTTTCTTTCCTATAATTGCGTCGCTTGTACCAGAATCGATGAATAATTTAAATAATTTTTTCCTGAGCCCCGTCAGCGGTTCCGTTGTTGCGTGGCTTACCATGCTGGTTTTACTGGCAGTACTGTTCTTTGACGACGGCAGACGTCATGCCGCCTATGAGTCGTGGAGCAGTATAAACGTAAGCATTGCGCTGATACTGATGTTTATGGTTTATTTTATACCTGTTATTTTCAGAGATTCTTTCAGCGCTGAGGGGAAGGGCAGGCTGTTTTACGAATTTTATTATTTCCCCTGCAAATGGCTGAACGGACTTCAGGGGATCGATCTGACGCTCAGCGCCGCACTTGGCATAGGTTTGATCCTTATTGCCTGTTTGCTCATGTATATTCTTTCGTATAGGCTTTATGTCAGAAAGCACCCGGTCATATTGCGTCGGTCGGAGTCATTGCAGACTGATCCAGACGGTGCAGAGTAAAGCGTATCCTTTGGATTTTTGTTTATTTGACACAAGCTATTAATATTTGTTTTACTGTATTTGGTTAGTTTCAATAAAAAACGTCCTTGTATTTTGTCAATTAAATTATAAAAAATATTCATTTTTTCCTTGATTATTATGAGGAAAAATGTTATAATGATAAAAATGCGTTTTGTGTTGGTTTCGTGATAAAAAACATCGTTACGCATTTACACAGTGGAGGTGTAACCGAAAAATGAAAAATTTTACCTATGTTGCTAAAGATACCGCAGGAAAGACCATGAAAGGTACGATAGAAGCGGAAAATGCGCAGGAGGTACTTGACAAGATACACGAGCAGGGCTGGTTCTGTGTAAGCTACAGCGAAGCGCTGGGAGGCTCGAAGAAGAGCGTGTATAAGTTTAAAACCAAAGCTCTTGCCTTTTCCTGCCGTCAGCTGGCGGCAATGATGTCTTCCGGTCTTACGATCGTTAAAGCTCTGGATATTCTATATAGGGAAGAGGAAAACAAGGGAGCAAAGGAAACCTGGCTCGGCGTTTATGAGGACGTTAACAAGGGCTCTACCTTTACCGAGGCTCTGGAGGCGAGAAAGGGAAGCTTTCCTGATTTCTTCATAAGCATGGTCGATGCAGGCGAATCCGCAGGAAACCTTGATATAACGATGCAGCGTCTGAGCGACTACTATGCTAACAGCAACAAGCTGAACAATAAAGTAAAAAGCGCAATGACGTATCCTATTATTTTGGGTCTGCTGTGTATAGTAATGGTTATCGGAATGTTTACGCTTATCCTTCCTCAGTTTGCCGGAATGATGGGCGAGGATAATATGAATGCGCTCCAGAAAGGAATGTTCGCATTCAGCGACTTTATCAAGGCGAGATGGTACATACTTATAGCTGCTGTTGTAGTAATAATTATCGGTTGGATATACGCTTTGAAGGTTGAATCGGTAAGGCTTTGGTTTGACAGGATAAAGATCAAAATGCCGGCGGTTGGCCCGCTTATGGTCAAGATATATGAAGGAAGATTTGCCAGAACTCTTTCATCCCTTTATTCAAGCGGTATCTCAATGGTCGAATGCCTTGAGCGTTCGTCAAAGATACTCGGAAATACATATGTAGATAAGCTGTTTATTCAGGTCGTTGACGAGGTAAAGCAGGGCGCACCGCTTTCGCAGTCGCTTTCAAGAACTGAAATATTTGAGGGTATGTTCTGCTCGATAATTTATGTCGGCGAGGAATCCGGCGCTCTTGACGATATTCTTGAGAAAACAGCGGATTATTATGAAGAAGAAGCCGACGCAGCTGTTGAAAGACTTGTTGGTCTTATGGAGCCGCTTATGATAATTATCATGGGTCTTGCCATCGGTCTGTGCCTGGTAGCTATATTCCCGATGCTTTACGGCGGAATGGAAGGAATAGAAAACGCTTAAATATTGTATATAAATTTTAAATGAGGTGAAGGATAAATGCTGTCATTTGACATATCTGATAGGCAAATAAATATCGTAATGGGCGATAACTCCGCTAATAAGATCAGAATTGAAAAATCTCTGACTGTAGACGTTCCGGAGGATATGATCATGAACGGAGAGGTAATAAATCTTTCCGGTCTGGCTGAGCTGCTTACAACGAATCTCAAGGCTGATCTGATGGATGATAAGGACGCGATCGTTACGTTTTCTTCCAGCAACATCGTTTTTAAGGAGCTTGTAGTTCCTAAAGCTAAGGGAAACGAATTTCTGACCATGGTACAGAATCATATGAGTCAGGAAATGGGCATAACCGACGAGTATTCGATTTCATATACTATAGTAGGAGAAGCGGGGGAGGAAAATCCAGGTGCACTTAAGGTTCTTGCCACCGCCTGTCCAAGTTCTATAGTTGAGGCGTTCAGAAAGCTGTTCAACATTATGGGACTGAATCTTAAATCTGTTAACATAAGCTGTAACTCTATTTCAAGAATAGTACTTGCAGATAAGTCGAATATTGAAAAAATGCCGCTGCTGGTATGTCAGCTTGACAATAACTTTCTCGGACTTACCTTGTTTGAAAACGGACAGATGGCATTTGCAAGGTATGTTCCTATCTCTCCTGAGGATTATGAGTCGGAGGATTACCTTATCGAAGCGCTAAATGAAAATATTTTCAGAATGGAGCAGTTCAATAAGGCGAGAGGCGGCCCGGGACTTGACAACGTTATACTTTACGGACAGATAGACGATTACATAAAGCTTGTAGACGCGCTGGACGGACTGGATATAAAGGCGTCGATATTGGGAGTTCCGGCTCAGATAACCGGTTATGAAAACTTTGAGTTTACTGTATTTGCAAACGCTATCGGAGCGCTCTATAAAAGAAACAAGCAGACGGAGCGTATAAATCTTCTTGAGGTCGACTCGTCGACCGGTAAATCAAGCGCAGGACTTAATTCGCTGCTTATAACAGCGGGAGTTGTCGTATGCGCTTCGGCAATAGCTATCGCTGCGATCTCTTTGTTTATCAATATGAGAGAGAGCAATATACAAGACGACATTGCTGCTGCGGAAAAGAGCATTGCGGAATGCGATGATATAATCAATGAAAATTTGCAGTATCATGTTTTTCTTGATGTAGCTGCAAACTATAAGACAAAGGTTGAAAACGCCAAAAATAATCTTTCAACTCTTCCTGTGCTTAAAAAGCAAGTTTTTGACCAGATCGATTCGGTTACAGGTTCAAACATTGAATACGAGGGCTTTACCTACGACGAAACTCAGGGTCTTGTAACGATCACAAACGTTAAGCTGACAAAACAGCTTGACGCTCCTAGCTTTGTAAAAGCAATAAAGAATCTTAATTATTTTGTCGACGTTCAGTTTAGCGGATATACCGGAACGGGCGAGGGTGACGATCCGGTAATTATCACATCGCTTCAGCTTTATATGAAAGGACAGGGTGAGGAATAATGAAACTTACATATCGTGACAAGGTTCTTTTAACGTCGCTATTGGTCGTTTTAGTATGGGTCGCAGGAATCATGCTGTTTATAAAGCCGGCGTTCGAGGATATGAACAGTGCAAGCAAGACATATGCTGATAAAAATACTGAATATCAAAAGAAAAAAGAGCAGGTAGAGAAAGAAGCTGATCTTAAGCAGAAAGCAACAGAAGCATTCGGCGAGGTTTCCAAGCTGGCCAGCAATTTCTATGATACTCTTTCGACCGACGAGGTATGTGAAATTGTAGATACCTTGCTTGACAAGGACAATATCGAGAACGACAGTCTGACTATATCTGCATACTCAACGGTAGTACTTGACAAATTCGGCTATACAAGTACGGTAGTAAAGACTGATTTTGACGAAACGATAGAAAGCGCCAATCCCGGTTCAGCTTCGGATTCGTCTTCTGCCGCTCCAGCCAATACCGAGGTTGAGACTGCCGCAACTGTTCCAAACTATACTGTATCGTTTGGATATAAATGCAGATTTGAAGATTTGAAGGCTTTTCTTGATAAGCTTACGACCAACAATGAGAAGAGTCTTGTCGTTACGAACTGCACTATAACAAATGTAAACGAAGATGTGATCGAGGGAAATATGACGATGAATCTTATGATGCTTCCAAGGCTTCCGGATTTTACATTAGAGGCAGCAGACGATTCGTCATCAGCGGCTGAATAAGAAATTAATACATTTTTTGGCAGGCAGACGGCTGAAAACGCCCCTGCCGAAAAGTGTTATATATTAATTAAAAGTTTTATTATAGTCAATCGGACGTAATTATTTAATTTGACTGAAAGGTGGTTATTATGAAGAGGAGGATAAAGAAGAACCAGAAGGGTTCGGTTCTGCTTACAGTAATATGCTTTACGACGGTGTGTATGCTATTAGCCAGTACAGCGCTGTCGCTGGCGAATTATTCTTCAAAGGTATCCAATAACAATATCCGCAGCACTCAGGCGGAGATCACCGCGCAGAATTATTTGCAGGAGTATATAAACAGCTTTGCCGGCAATTATGATGATCTTGCAAGTCTTGCCGGTACGAGCGAATCATCTCCTTCGATTGTTAATGTAAGTATGCAGGATTCAGCCGGCAATACTATATCTGACGCCGGAACCTGTCAAATAAAGATTTATAAGAGCGGCAGCGGAGTTGTTGTAAAGTCAGAGGCTACTTATGCGGGGGAAACTGAGGTTGCCAGTGCGTTTTTTGAGGTAAATAGTACATCAACGAGTTTAACGCCAACATCTATTCTTACTAGTGATGGAATTAATACTAATAATGTTGCTACTCCAATGAATGGGGATATTCATATTGAGAATTCAGATATGAGTAAAGTTACAACATTTTCTCAAGATGCAACATTTTATAGTAATATATATATACAAAATAATGTTAAAATCACAAATAATTGTCACTTTAACGATACTATAAAGAAGAAGGCATTAACGTTGTCTTCAAAGGGTTATATTTATTTCCCTGAGAATAGTTCAGGAACAGATTTTAAAACGAATATAGGAAAAACCGACAATTCAGGAAATAATTCTTTTGCTGGAGCGGCATATCCGTCACCATCTGGTTTGTCCAATACTGATGGTTTTATTAACACTGACAAGAAAATTATTCTTGGAAAGGCTAATATAGGTGAATCAGGAAAACCGATAGACATTTATTCGTATGGCGCATATATAGGGGCTGTGCCGAAAACCTTATTGACATCTAATGACAATAAGGCTGATTATGATGATATTGATGGAGTTTTTAATGAAGTTGGAACGATAAATGATGGATTGTCGTTTTATGGTAATCTTTATTGCTATACTGGTGCTGCTTCGGGAAGTTATCAAAATGGAAGTCTGGTTTTAAACAAAAATAATACGACTACAATTAACGGCGATGTTTATGTTGAAGGAAACATATATTTGGTAAATGGGACTTTAAAAATTACTGGTAATCTTTATTGTGGTGGTAAAGTGTATGATGATGAAGGAAAAGAAGTAACTACTGAATGTGATCAATTAACCGATGCTTCGGGAGATAACATTAAAACTAATAATATAAAAAATGCTAGCGTTATTGGAAATTCAACTAGAAATAAAAAACCATCTACAGATTATGATCCTGTATCCGGAACAACAAAAACTCAAGCATCCGTTTATGCGGCTGCAACAACAAATGATATGTTCCTTAATTCTAAGGGGTTAAAAAGAGTTACTGATGCTTCGGGTATTCTAACTACAGAAAGTGATACGAAGGTTCCTGCTTCTAAAGAATTATCTACGCTGTATCTTAGTGCCTACAACTCATGGAATGACAATCCATCTAATAGCAGCGATGATTATGACTGGGCAAAAGGAATTTATCTTGACGAAGATTGCACAGTAAGTCTTTATTCGGCGATTCTGGATTGTAAATCCGATCCAGACCCAAATCAGTGGCACAACAAATGGCAGACTGACTATAGAAATAATTTTAAATATAATCTGGGCGATAATTCCATATTGTATGTTGAGGATAATTATAAGTACAATTATAATAAAATTAAAGAATTGGAAATTGGGCAAATGGTTTTCCAAAATTCAAAACTTACTATAGAAATTAAAGTTACAAATAGTGATATTGTATTTCTTATTCCTTCTGGAACAACTTTAAATCAAAATGAAGGGTACGAAACATTTAAGATTGATACATCGGAGTGTTCAGGAGATTATTTTTGTTATTTTATGATTTATAATCCTGATATTAATGACACTGACGGATATTATTATGGTGTTAATTATTTAAATGCAAAATCACTTGGTACAGTAACAAAAGAACCCGAATTAAATTTTGGCTCAAAAATAAAAATAACAGAAATAAAGAAGAATCCAGATGGTACTAAATATGAAGTTGTGGATAATTATGTTGCTGGAACATCTGAAGAGAATAGAGTATTTATTTTGTTACCAGATGAGTCAAAATGCACAATAAACGGTAATGGCGGTAAAATAAATGCAATAATTTATGGAATGAAATCCGATATTAAAATTACTGGAAGTTTAACTCAACTTTATGGACAGATTTATAGTCGTACTGTTGATGGACCTCAAGATAATAAAAATGCATTAGTTAATGATGTTCCATATGCCCATAACTCAATTTTTGATTTTATAGCTTATAAGAATTCTTCTAGCACAACCGTAAAACTCGAATACTTCACCAAATACAAAAGCTAAGGAGGGATTTTTATGAAAAAGATCAAGAAGCTCTCCAAAGGAATGACCCTTGTAGAGGTCATAGTTTCAATGACAATATTCGCGCTGGCGGCGGCTTGCATAATGTCGGTCGTCGGCGCCGCGATGAAAATGTCAAACCGCAGCAGAAGACGCGATCTGGAAACCGCGCAGCAGGCTAATGCAATTGGAAAAAAGTCAGATCAGGAAACGGCTGTAATTGGTTCTGAGAAAGATTATACCATTACTTTTACTCCTGTAGGCGGAGGATCTATCAAAACCGTTAATGATATTTCGTTGTATGCCGCCGACGCGGCTCAGTTCGGAGCAGATTTTGGTTTTCAGATAAAAACGTTCACGTCAGGTACAATAAATAGCATATCAACAGACAATTCTAAAGAAGATGAATATAAATTAAATATTGAAAACAACTCATCGGAAAATATAACTGCATATGTTGAGATAACTGACGGATATATTTACGAAGGAAGTACCACAGATGGATATAAACACTCGTCGAAAAGCTATGTAAGAACGGTACAGGCTAACAAGTCTGCTGATTTTGGTTATTATAATTCGTTGTTTAATGCTGGAGCTATAACGATTAGGTTTGTTACAGATTCCGGCACAACTTACGGAGCATATATACTAGATAAAAGCAGCTTTGATCCTTCCAGGAAAACAACCTACAAATATGATGGTACCGTAATGGATGTGTCGTAGGAGGAAAAACACATGAATAAAAATCAAAAAGGTTTTACTCTTGTCGAACTTATTGTGGTAATGGCGCTGATGGCGATCATAATGGGTGCGGTAATGGCAATAATGTCACCGACGGCGAAATTTCATAATAAGGTTGAAAACACCACAAATCAGGAAGCTGTTTGTATTGCTGTGGGTGACGCAATAGCCAATGAGATTCAGTATGCGAGAAAGGTTGCGGTATACTATAACGATACCAACCCTGGTGCTCCGCCGAGTAGTGACTACACTAAGCTTATTACAATAGACAATACTTCAAGAAGCGGCAGCAAAAAAGGAGCGCCGGGAGTTGTTACTAAAAGTGATGCTGACGGAACAAATTCTTCGGTAATAATGGGTGAACCTTTTTATGGAGAGGACGCTTATGGCATTACTATAGGCGAATACAGTTCTGATTCGGGAAAATGCTTTTTGATGCTGGATTTTGAAGGCTGTCCTATGAAATATGAAGGGGGAGCATATGTAAAGAATACAGATGTAATTTATAATTATAGTAAGTCTATTACATTTACCAATATTAATAATTCATCTATGCTTAAAAACACAACTGCTTCTTTAACGGTGAATATCCGCACTGACAACAGTAAAATTTATATTTATTACGAGCCTATTTCATAATAATTCCAAGCAGACTCATATGGGTCTGCTTGCTGAAAAAATCCCCTTAACAGAACACATAAAATTCTATTAAGAGGATTTTTTGAGCAAAACAAACCGCCCTCGTAAAGAGAGCGGAATTTTGTGGCTTTTTTGTCTTCGCGCGCTACGCCAGAAGCTCGTTAAGCCCCGTAAGGGTCATGTACCATTGCGCAAGCTTGTCGCCGTAAAGCGCCGAAACAGCGATTCCAAGCGAAAGCCACGGGCCGAATGCAAAGACCGAGCTTTCGGTTTTGTACTTGATTATAAGTCCTGCTATTGAGCCGCTTATCAGTCCGATGAAAAGCGCGGCTAAAATGTTCTGTACGCCGAGGAAAAGACCTCCCGCCGCCATAAGATATACGTCGCCAAGGCCCATAGCTCTGCCCTTCGAGGCGAGAACTATCAGCAGCAGTGGTACGCTTACCGCAAAGAACCCGATTATATGGGATCTCAGCGTTGTACTCATAATTTCATGGCAGAATATGTAGTTTCCTATCGCAAGCAATCCGATAAATATTACAACATAAGTGGAGATCAGCTGAGTGTCCCAGTCCATGAAGAAAACAACTATCAGCGCCGAGAAAAGCAGAGCGGTAAAGATAAATCTTAAGGGATTTATAAGCACGTCGAAACGCCATGCAATGAAAAGCCAGCATAGGGCGTTGAGAAGCTCGACGATGGTGTATCTGGGCGAAATTTTCGCTCCGCAGCTGCGGCATTTGCCTTTCAGTATACACCAGCTGATAATGGGGACCAGATCGCGCCTTTTTATAGGTTCTCCGCAGCTCATGCAATGAGAGTTTCTTCTGATAAGCGATTCTTCCTTCGGGAGCCTGTAAATACAGACATTTAGAAAACTGCCGACTGCCGCTCCGAACAGGAAAACGAATATGTAAATTACCGAAACGTAGATATAATACTGCGTGTCCAAGGGCTTGCCCTCCTTTAATATTTTGTATTTTTATTTTAACATAATAAACCGTCAATTACAAGTGGCATAAAATATATTTTTGTGCTTATTTTTATTAATAACTATGATTTTTATAGCGTTGTCTATCCGCAGAGCGGCAATGCGTCAATATTTCTTTTCTGCGGGGAATGGAGTTATATTGTATGAGAAACGGACCGATAGGACAATATCTTGTTGAAAGGAACCTGATTACCGAAGAACAGCTTCAGCAGGCGCTTGCAAAGCAGAAGGAAACAAAGGGCAAGCTGTTCGGAGACGTTGTAATAGAAATGGGGCTGGTTTCTGATATTCAGTTTACCCAGTGCCTTGCCGAAAGATTGAACGTTCCTTTCGTGGATCTTGACAATACTCAGCTTATGCCCGATATTGTAAAGAAAATACCGGAGGCTGTGGCAAGAAAGTATAACGTAATAGCTGTAAATAAGATAGGAAAGCGTATTACTGTTGCGACAAACGACCCGGTCAACTTTTACATATTCGAGGATATACGTGCGATAACCGGCTGTAACGTTACTTCGGTTTTGTCTACAAAAGCCGCAATAAACAGGGCTATCGGAAAAATGTATTCCGAGGGACAGGTAAACTCAGTTGTTGACGAGGCTACCAAGCAGAAGGAAGAAGAGCTTAACCTTGACGACCTGAAGGATATTTCCGAGGACAGAATAGAAAATGCACCTATCGTTAAGCTGGCAACTGCGATAGTTGAGAATGCTTTCCGTCAGGACGCTACCGATATACATATTGAGCCTTTCAAGGATTTTACTAAGGTAAGAATAAGAGTAAACGGTGACCTTGTTGAGCTTATGACGATCTCAAGCGCTCTTCATGTTTCGCTTATTACACGTTTTAAAATACTCAGCGGTATGAATATTGCCGAGAAAAGGATCCCTCAGGACGGACGTATGTCGCAGTTCGTTGATGGAACTACGCTTGACCTGCGTGTATCTAATCTTCCTATGGTATACGGCGAAAAGGTAGTTATCCGTATTCTTGCGACAGGTAATATGTCCCTGAGAAAGATAACCGATCTGGGTATGACTGATTATAACTATGAGCGTTTTGCTTCCTGTCTTAAAGTTCCGCAGGGCGTTGTACTGGTAACCGGGCCTACCGGTTCAGGTAAATCAACTACGCTATATGCGGCGCTTGGAGAGATCGCAAAGCCTAATCTTAACGTTATTACCGTTGAGGACCCTGTTGAAAAGAAGATAGAAGGAGTTAACCAGTGTCAGATAAACGAAAAGGCCGGAATGACCTTTGACGCGGCGCTGCGTTCTATTCTCCGTCAGGACCCTGATATTATAATGGTAGGAGAAATGCGTGATGCGGAAACTGCAGAAATAGCCATAAGAGCGGCTATTACCGGACACCTTGTGCTGTCTACGCTTCATACCAACGATGCGGCTTCTACCGTTACCCGTCTTGTCGATATGGGAGTAGAGGCGTATATGGTTGCGACCTCTCTAATAGGTATCGTTGCTCAGCGTCTTACAAAAGTACTTTGTCCTCACTGCAAAAAACCAAGAATGTCAACTCAGGCTGATAACGAGCTTATGGAAATAGACCATTCTATTCAGATATATGAACGCGGAGGCTGTCCTAAATGCAATAATACAGGGTATAAGGGAAGAACGGCTATTCATGAGATACTGCTTTCAACCCCCGAAATGGCTTCGCTTATTACCTCGGGAGCAAAGGCTGACGCAATAGAGGAGCTTGCTAGAAAACAGGGCTGCCTGCTGCTTCGCGACAATGTTTCAAAGCTGGTCCAGGAGGGAAAGACCTCTATAGACGAGCTTATAAGAGTAACCTACGCTGTCTGAGAAATGTAAATGTCACATTATCAGCTGCTTGAGGCTGTAAAAATACGGACGGGGAGTGCGGAAGCTGCGGCTGCGGACTTGCTTTGCTGTATAAATGGCGCTTTCAAATGATAAGTGCGCCGTAAGATAACTAATAAATACTTTCAGGAGGTTAATTTTATATGTCAGTTGATATTAACAAAATACTGGATGAGTCTAGGGCTTTGGGGTGCTCCGACCTTCATTTTACCGTAGGAATCCCGCCGATAGTAAGGCAGGGAGGAAATCTCAGAAAGCTGTCGTCATACCCCGATATGACGGAAATAGATATTCTCAAGATATGCGAGGATATGTGTACGGATAAGCAGCGGCAGTCTATTAAGGATCATATTGATACCGACTTTACCTTCGTTTCGTCAAGAGGCTTCCGCCACCGTGTCAACGTATACCGTCAAAGGGGAAATACGGCTATTGCTATCCGTTTGCTGAGAAACGATATTCCTACGCTGACAGATCTTAATCTTCCTCCTGTGCTTGCGGAATTTGCTATGCGTCCGAGAGGGCTGGTGCTTGTAACAGGCCCTACCGGTTCAGGTAAGTCAACTACTCTTGCGGCTATGATCGACCATGTAAATATACATAAATCGGCGCATATAATCACAGTTGAAGACCCTATAGAGTATATGCATGCGCATAAGAGATGTATGGTAAACCAGAGAGAGATCGGCCCGGACGTTCCCAGCTTTTCAATGGCGCTTCGTGCCGCACTCCGTGAGGACCCTGATATTATCCTTGTAGGAGAAATGCGTGACTTTGAAACTATTGAAGCAGCAGTTACTGCCGCTGAAACAGGACACCTTGTTATGAGTACACTTCATACTACCGACGCCGCTTCAACTATCGACCGTATCATAGACGTTTTCCCGGCTCATCAGCAGCATCAGATAAGAACTCAGCTTGCCTCTGTTCTGGTAGGAATATGTACCCAGACTCTCTGCCGTACCTTTGACGGAACGAGCCGTGTGGCTTGCTGTGAGATACTTAACGCTACCGATAATATCAAGGCGATGATCCGTGACGATAAGGTACACCTTATCAACTCGGCAATGCAGACAGGTAAGAACGTCGGAATGCAGACTCTTGACCAGGAGCTTGCAAAGCTTGTCCGTGACAAGAAAATCTCCATGGAAGTTGCTATTGAAAAGTGCCTGAACGTAGGAGAGCTTAAGAGATTTATCGCTGCCGCAAGGTAAAAGCGGCAGCTGTACGATACAGTGATTTGCACATTACTTATATAAAAGAAACGGGCGAACCCAGTCTGCTTCTGCGGGAACAGCGATACTGCGTTGTTCCGGCCGAGTCAAACTGAGCCGCCCGTTTTTACTTTTGAATCATCAGCTGTTTTCAGCTTTCTGTTTTCCGCAGGTTGTTATACCAGAAGTTAACAACAGCCATAAGAATTATTACCGCATACCCTGCAAAACTCCATTTATCCGGAATATCGCCGAAGAAAATAAAACCGAGAATAGTTGTAAATATAAGCTGGGAGTAGTCGTAAACCGAGATCTCCTTTGCAGGAGCGTAGGTGTAGGCGGCTGTTATTGCGAACTGTCCTCCTGCCGCCGCAGCTCCCGCACCCAGCAGGCATAGAAGCTGGGTCACGGACATCGGGTGAAAATCCATAAGCATGAATGGCAGGCAGAAAAGACAGGAGAATGCGGAAAAATACGCGACGATATACGCTCCTTTTTCGCCGTGCTGACCTAAATATCTTACGCAGGTATACGCAAGTCCGGCGCCCATTCCTCCCAGAAATCCAAGCAGCGCAGGTAAAAACTCCACATTTGAAAAGCTGGGCTTTATTATGAACAGGCTTCCGATAAAGGCGCATAGTACGGTAAATCCCTGAAATGCGGTAAGGCGTTCTTTAAGAAAAATAAATGAGAATATTATAACAAAAAACGGCGACATTTTATTGAGCATTGAAGCGTCGGAAAGTATCATATTGTCTATAGCGTAAAAGTTGAAAAGCATTCCGATAGTTCCTGCCAGCGCCCGTATAAATATTATCGGACGGTTTTTGGTATTCTGTATCCTGAAAGGGATCCTTTCTTTTTTCAGTATCGCCAGAGCAAAGAAAAATGCTATAAAATTTCTGAAAAAGGTTTTCTGAAAAGTAGGTAGATCGCCGGACATTCTTACGAAAGCGAACATAAACGCAAAGCAGAAGGCGGATATTATAATATAGATTATCCCAAGATATTTTTTTCCGTTGCTTGTCAATTTACAGTGCCTCCGTTCAGGGCTTTATGTTCTCTTTCAAGCTCTTTTATCAAAGCGCACAAAGTCCATGACTGGTTTGAAGGAGTGCAGACCGCTTTAAGCGCTACGCTTATATTTTCTCTTCTCATGGCTTTTACAAGGCTGTCAAGACGGCGGCGGTCGATACCGCTGAATATTACGCATTCTTCGGACGGCGGAGCTTCGCAGACCTTGTTAAGTGATCTGAAGCCGGGGAAACCGCATAAAAAGCCGATCTGCTCCTGAGCCTGCGAAAGCGTAAGAGAACGGTGTTCGATCCCTTCACTCAGGCAAAGCGCTTCAAGTCCCGCCTGTTTTTCCTCTGTAAGATTAAGGCTAAGCACTAAAGGCTTTGCCGAAACAATTCTGGATCTCATTTTATCATTCCTTTATTTGTGATTACTTTTAGTATTATACTACTTTTAAGAGGTTTATGCAACCTTGTTTCATTAAATCCCATGGAAATCTGATTTCTATATTTACTGTTTGAACAAATTTTGTTACTGCTTGCCGGACGAATGAGTTTGTATCGTCTTTGTCTTAGCGTACGGCAAGTAAAAGACAGAAAAATAAATTGATTTTCATGATTCGATAAATATTAAATATGTCCGGCTCTTCTGTTGACAAAAAGGAAAAAAATGTGTATAATTAATTTCAGTTGGAAGAAAAATACGTCCGATATGAAAAGGGAAACAAAATGATATTATTGCAGGTTTTAAAAAGACGTATGCCGTTATGGTCGGCGGCGGACGCCGTTTTCTTTGCGGCAGGGGCGGTCTTTCTGCTGATTTTGTTCAGACGGCTGAAGTTCAGGCGATTTCAGTACGCTGCTGGAGCGGCGCTTTATATCTGGACGTTCAATGTTCTGGTAACTACTCTTCTGATGAGGGAGCAGGCGGAGGACTATAGGTATGACCTAAGAATATTTTATCAGCTGAAAGTCGGATTTACAGACGGGAACTCCTATGTCTTATGCGAGCTTGCGTTGAATTTTCTTATGCTTGTTCCTGTAGGACTTCTGCTTCCTCTGCTGCTTAAGACACGGAAGAGGTTTATTATTTCAGCCTTGTGCGGAGCAGGTTTGTCTGTTTTTATAGAGCTTACTCAGCTGTTCCTGCGTCTGGGAGAGTTTCAGCTTGACGATCTTGCAGCTAATTCTCTGGGGGCATTTGCAGGCTCTGTCTTATCATGCTGTATATATATCAGAATCAATCGCAGGGAAAATTTACAGAAAGTTAATAAAACGGCTTGACAAGCAAACTTTAATATGATATAATAATTGTACCTCTTTATGAGGTCTATTTTTTTGCGTATTTAAAGCGTTACAGACGCCGAGGATACGGCTTAAAACATAAGTTACCTCATAGCTGTGCAGACTCGTAGGTTTTTTACATCTGCGTATATGCGCTTGAGGGAGGCAGACGCATTCTGCCCGTTCTTGCAGAATGCAAATTTCGTCAGGAGGTGCCGAAAAATGAGAGTTAAGATCACGCTCGCTTGTACTGAATGCAAGCAGAGAAACTACAACACGAAGAAGAACAAGAAGAATGACCCTGACAGACTTGAGATGAATAAGTACTGCAAGTTCTGTAAGAAGCACACTCTTCACAAAGAGACCAAGTAAGTCGGGAGGGCTTTATTATGGCTAAAAAAGAGGCTGACTCCAAGACTGCAAAGTCAAAGGCGTCCGCTAAGTCGGAAAAGACTAAAAAAGGCGGCGTTAAGAAGTATTTCAGGGATCTGAAATCAGAACTTAAAAAGGTCGTATGGCCAAGCAGGAAGCAGGTTATAAACAATACGGGAATAGTTCTTTCCGTGATGGTGGTTATGGCTTTATTTCTGTTCGGTATCGACACCGGACTGGGCGCTGCGATCAAGGCTCTGCTGAATTTAGGGTCTTAACAAACGGGCGGTTCGGTAAATGCACGGTTTTTACAGCTTGCAATATTACGGAGGTTTAGATCATGTCTGAAGAAGCAAAGTGGTATGTTGTCCACACATATTCCGGTTATGAGAACAAGGTTAAACAGAATATTGAGAAAGTTGTGGAAAACCGAAAGCTTCAGGAGCTCATTCCGGAGGTAAAGATCCCGACGGAGCTTGTTTCCGAGGTAAAGGATAACAAGGAGGTCGAAGCTGAAAGAAAGCTTTTCCCCAGCTACGTTCTTGTAAAAATGGTTATGAACGACGATTCATGGTACATTGTAAGAAACACAAGGGGAGTTACGGGATTTGTCGGTCCCGCGTCAAAGCCTGTTCCTCTTACTGACAAAGAGGTTGCCGCTCTCGGAGTAGAAGCCGAGAGGAAAAAGACCGTTGAGGTCAACTATAAGATCGGAGATCTTGTGGTAGTTACCGGCGGTTCGTTTGAGGGCTTTACCGGAACTGTTCAGAATATTGATATAGAGTCGCAGACTGTTGACGTTATAGTATCTATGTTCGGAAGAGAAACTCCTGTAAACCTGCCTATATCTCAGATCAAGTCCGAGGATTAAGGCAAGGACGGATAAGGCTCCGTCTTTAAAATTCATACGTTTATAAGAAGCGAAAGTTGATATACAAGACATTCCGCTGGAATCAATGCGGTTTGTCTGTTGACATCTTGCTTCAAAAAGTGGGAGAGCGTTCCGGCGCTCGCCTTACCACAAATTATGGAGGTGCGAAAGATGGCACAAAAGGTAGTAGGCTATATTAAGCTGCAGATTCCGGCAGGAAAGGCGACTCCTGCACCACCGGTAGGTCCTGCACTGGGACAGCACGGTGTTAACATCATGGCATTCACAAAGGATTTCAATGAGAGAACAAAGAACGATATCGGTCTTATCATTCCTGTTGTAATCACTGTATATGCCGACAGATCGTTTACGTTTATTACTAAGACTCCTCCGGCGGCTGTTCTTATCAAGAAGGCCTGCAAGATTGAGTCGGGTTCAGGTACGCCTAACAAGACAAAGGTTGCTACGATCACAAAGGAGCAGGTACAGAAAATCGCCGAGCAGAAAATGCCCGACCTGAATGCTGCAAGTATTGAGTCTGCGATGAGCATGATCGCAGGTACCTGCCGTTCAATGGGTATCGTTGTAGAGGACTGATAATCTGTAACCTGATCGTAAACCGTATATAAGTAAGTTTACGGCAAAATGGTGGGAGGAATTTTCCGCTAGCCGATATGCTATATGGGTATCGGTATTACCACTTATAAGGAGGAAATAATTAATGAAACACGGCAAAAAGTATGCTGACAGCGCAAAGGCTGTTGACAAGGCTAAGCTTTATGACGCTCCTGAAGCTCTTGATCTGGCAGCTAAGGGTGCAAAGGCTAAATTTGATGAAACGATCGAAGCTCATATCCGTCTGGGCGTTGACTCCCGTCACGCTGACCAGCAGGTAAGAGGAGCTGTAGTGCTTCCTAACGGAACAGGTAAGTCTATCAAGGTATGCGTATTCTGTAAGGAAGATAAATATGAGGCAGCTAAGGCTGCAGGCGCTGAGTATGTCGGCGGTATGGATCTTGTAGAGAAGATCACAAAGGAAAACTGGATGGATTTTGACGTTGTAGTTGCTTCGCCTGATATGATGGGCGTTGTAGGACGTCTTGGTAAGATCCTCGGACCCCGCGGACTTATGCCTAACCCTAAGGCGGGTACTGTAACTCCTGACGTTGCTAAGGCTGTAACAGACGCTAAGGCTGGTAAGATCGAGTACCGTCTTGACAAGACAAATATTATCCACTGTCCTATCGGCAAGGCTTCTTTCGGAGCTGAAAAGCTTGAGGAAAACTTCAATACCCTTATGGACGCTGTTGTAAAGGCTAAGCCGGCAGCTGCAAAGGGTCAGTATCTCAAGAGCGTTGTTGTCGCTTCGACAATGGGCGTTGGTATCAAGATCAATACTTCCAAGTACGGAAGCTGAGTTCAGCAGTAACGCTGCGTTAGCGCGGTATTATTCTGAATTTCGGAATAGTTTTATCAAGATATTTAATTAGACCGGAAAAGGCGGAAAGGCTTTTTCCGGTTTTAATTTATTAATAGAAATGCTTTTAGGATACTGATAACTATGATCAATGAGCAGATTCTTGACTTAATGTGAAAGACTGCTCAAACCCTATTGACTTTAAAGGGGTTTTGTGGTATAATTAATTAATTTCAGACGTATTAAGCGTCTGAGAAAATTTTATTACGGAGGCGATCTTTTATGAAGATGAAAGCTGCTCAGGCAATGGTTGAATGTTTAAAGGCGGAGAATATAAAGGTCGTCTATGGCTATCCGGGTGCGGCTATATGCCCGTTTTACGACGCACTGCTGGACGCAGAGGACGACATAAAACACGTTCTCGTCCGTCATGAGGCTAACGGAGGTCACGCCGCTAACGGCTTTGCAAGAATTTCAGGCAGACCTGCGGTTTGTATCGCTACATCCGGGCCGGGAGCTACGAATCTTATTACTGCGATAGCTACCGCTTATGCCGATTCTATACCGATCGTATGTATTACCGGACAGGTCAATACAGATCAGATAGGCAGCGATGTTTTTCAGGAAGCGGATATTACCGGAGCGGCTGAACCGTTCGTTAAGCACAGCTATCTGCTGAAAAATGCCGACGATCTGCCTCAGGTTTTTAAGGAAGCCTTTTATATTGCCGGTACGGGACGTCCAGGACCTGTGCTTATAGATGTTCCAATGGACGTTCAGAAGGCTGAAATTGATTTTGAGTATCCCGAAAGTGTGGATATAAGGAGCTATAAGCCTACGACCAAGGGCAATTATCTACAGATAAAAAGGGTTCTGTCTGCGCTGAAGGAAGCTGAGAAGCCGCTTATCTGTATCGGCGGAGGAATATTTGCTTCTCATGCGCAGGAAGAAATTACAAGGCTTGCGGAGGTATTACAGATTCCTGTAATTACTACGATGATGGGAATATCGGTATTCTCCGATGATAACCCGCTGTTTTTCGGTATGCTTGGTATGCACGGTGTAAAATCGGCTAACACTGCGGTTAACGAGTGCGACGTATTGTTTCTTGTTGGGGCAAGGGTCGGTGACAGGGCGGTAAAAACTCCTCTGGCGCTTGCTAAGACTACAAAGATATTACATATAGATATCGACCCGGCTGAGATTGGAAAGAATATAAACGCAGATTATCCCCTTGTAGGCGACGCTAAGGCGGTGCTTTCGCAAATGCTGGATATGGCTGAGCCTATGGAGCATAACGCATGGCTGGAGCGGCTTGCTTCACTGAAAAAGCCTAGAAATTTTGAGAAACCCTGTAAGGAAACAGTCAATCCGAGAGAGTTTATGGCGAAGCTTTCAGCGAAAATGCCTGGCGAAACCGTTGTTGTCGCAGATGTCGGTCAGAATCAGATCTGGACGGCTACCGGCTACCATATCAAAGAGGGCGGAAGGTTTCTTACTTCAGGCGGTATGGGAACTATGGGCTACTCGGTTCCGGCTGCTATCGGAGCGAAAATGGCAGATCCCGACAGACCTGTTATGGCTGTATGCGGCGACGGAGCTTTCCAGATGGAATTTATGGAGCTTGCTACTGCAGTTCAGCACGGAGTGAAGGTCAAGCTTGTAGTAATGTCAAACAACCGGCTTGGAATGGTAAGAGAGTTGCAGACAAACGGATATAAAGGAAGAGAAACGGCGGTATTTCTGGACGGCTCTCCGGACTTTATAAAATTGGCGGAAGCCTATGGAATACAGGCTTTGAGGGTCACCGATGAAAGCTCTGAAGACGAAGCGATAAGGCTTTTAAGCGAAACGGATAAGCTTTGTCTTGTCGAGGTTAGGGTTGACGAAAATGCAGCTACGCTCTGATCATCCTGCATTTTGATGTATCTTTAATTTTAGATGCAGGAAAAATTAAAAATAAATTAATAATAAAGTGATATACTTATAAATTGCGGAAGATAAGTGGAGGGTATAAGGATATGAAGCATACAATATCTGTTTTAGTGGAAAATCACAGCGGAGTGCTTTCAAGGATTTCAGGCTTGTTTTCAAGGAGAGGTTTTAATATTGAAAGTCTGGCTGTAGGGCCTACTCAGGATCCTGCAATTTCCCGTATAACTATCATTGCCGACGGAAACGAGCATACTGTCGAGCAGATCGAAAAGCAGTTAAACAAGCTTATTGAGGTAATAAAGGTCAAGACCCTTTCAAAAGACGAATGCCTTGCAAGAGAGCTTATGATAGTTAAGATTGCCTGTACCGCGGAAAAGCGCAGTGAAATTATGACTATCGCTGAAATAACAGGGGCTAAGGTAATGGATATTGCCCTGACGACAATGACGCTTGAGCTTTGTGATACATATGCTCACCTTAAGCGGTTTGAGGAAATAATCGCTCCATATAATATACTTGAAATGGTAAGAACGGGAACGATAGCGATCCAGAAGGGTGCGGAGGTTATCGCCGCAAAGAAATAATTTCGATTATATAGCCGGAGGGCTACATAAAATATATTAGGTATTACATATTTAAATACTGGAGGAATTAACAATGGCAAAGATTTTTTATCAGCAGGACTGCGACCTTAACCTTTTAAAGGGTAAAACAGTAGCAATAATCGGTTACGGATCACAGGGACACGCTCATGCTCTTAACCTCAAGGACAGCGGAGTAGACGTAGTCGTAGGTCTTTACGAGGGTTCAAAGTCATGGAAAAAGGCTGAGGAGCAGGGACTTAAGGTTATGACTACCGCCGACGCTGCAAAGGCTGCCGACGTTATTATGATCCTTATTCCTGACGAGAAGCAGGCTGCGCTTTATAAGAGCGAGATAGCTCCTTATCTTACTGAGGGCAAGACGATCGCTTTTGCTCACGGCTTCAATATTCATTTCGGCTGTATCGTTCCGCCTAAGGACGTTAACGTTATAATGATTGCTCCTAAGGGACCGGGTCATACGGTTCGTTCTGAGTATCAGGCAGGCAAGGGTGTGCCTTGTCTTATTGCTGTTGAGCAGGACGCTACAGGCAACGCTCAGGATATCGGTCTTGCATATGCGGCAGGTATCGGCGGCGCAAGAGCAGGCGTTCTGGAAACGACATTCAGAACTGAAACTGAGACTGACCTCTTCGGTGAGCAGGCTGTTCTCTGCGGCGGAGTATGCGCTCTTATGCAGGCAGGCTTTGAAACTCTTGTTGAAGCCGGCTACGATCCGAGAAACGCTTACTTTGAGTGCATTCACGAGATGAAGCTTATTGTTGACCTTATTTATCAGTCAGGTTTTGCAGGAATGAGATATTCTATTTCCAATACTGCTGAGTACGGCGATTATATTACAGGTCCTAAGATCATTACAGAGGATACAAAGAAGGCTATGAAGAAGGTTCTTTCCGATATTCAGGACGGTACTTTTGCTAAGGACTTCCTCCTTGATATGTCTGATGCCGGTTCTCAGGTTCACTTCAAGGCAATGAGAAAGCTTGCTTCCGAGCATCCTTCCGAAAAGGTCGGCGCTGAGATAAGAAAGCTTTACAGCTGGAGCGACGAGGATAAGCTTATTAATAACTAGCTCATATATGAGATGTGACTGCTGTAAAAGTACGGCAGTCACATTTTTTATTTAGCATTCCAGGTCTAGATATTCAATTATAATTGTGTAATTTTCCTAAAGACCCACCGTTTGCTTTAAGAAAAATAGCTTGAAATGACGAAAATGATTTTTTAGTGAAAAAAAGTGAAAAAGGACTTGACAAATAAGCAGAAATAGCGTATAATAATTTATGTTGTGAAACGTGAGTTTTCAATCAATGTGCGGGAGCATAGCTCAGCTGGGAGAGCATCTGCCTTACAAGCAGAGGGTCACAGGTTCGAGCCCTGTTGTTCCCACCAAAACAAGCAGAAAATGTTGAAGCCTTTGACTTCAACATTTTTAATCTGCTTATGGCCTGATAGTTCAGTTGGTTAGAACGCTAGCCTGTCACGCTAGAGGTCGTGGGTTCGAGCCCCATTCAGGTCGCCATTTTGCCTCTGTAGCTCAGTAGGTAGAGCAGGGGACTGAAAATCCCCGTGTCGATGGTTCGATTCCGTCCGGAGGCACCAAAAAAATTGTCAGGTCTGTGTAGTTTTCAGTCCTGCAATGCGGATTTAGCTCATCTGGTAGAGCGCCACCTTGCCAAGGTGGAGGTAGCGAGTTCGAGCCTCGTAATCCGCTCCATATATAGTTAATGTCCGCTACCCTAATGGGCAGCGGACATTTTTTTGTTACTAAATTTAGGCGTAAATGATTTCAGCTTGACAGTAACGGACAGCTATGGTATAATAATGGTGAATTGATACTATTTTGACAGAAAGGGCAGGACATCATGGGAAAGAAGTTGGACGGTGAAGTAAAAATAGAGATCCAGGGCTTTGACAGACCTGATTCCTGGAATACCTGCAGGTATATTGTTTATTCCTGCCGCGGAAATAATACTGTCGCTTTGCGTACCGATAAACTTATGTCAGCTCTGGCGTTTATTAAAAAGAATTCTGACAGAAAGCATCACTACAAGCTGTACGACCGAATAATAAATTCGTTCAGCATGAGTGAAATACTTCGCGCAGCTCAGGAGGACGAGAAAAGCGGACAAACGCACCGATAAGATCAGCTTTTCTTATCGGTTTTTTTCTTTTTTCGTATAATTGCGGCTGCCGCTGTTCCGACACCAATTACCGCCGCTGCTCCTGCTGCAGCTGTAATCGCTTTGAAACGTGAGCCTTTTACGTTTCCTTCCGATCCGGAGGCTGATTTTTCATTGGCGATCTCTTCGGCGGTGTGCATAGTCTTTATCTCATACTCGTCCGATATTTCAGCGGAGTCAAGCCAAAGCTCTCCGCTCAAAACGGTAAGCTTAACGGTATGTTCTCCTCTTTCAAGTCCTGACAGATGGTAAATGCATCGTCTGCTTCCGCCATTGACTTTGTAATTATCCGCCTGAACTGCTCCATCAGCTTCTATCTTTATGATAGCTCCTTTTTTTCCCGGCGAGCCGGTAAATGAGAAGCCCTTGCCGCAGAACCTAAGAGTTACTTCAGCTCCATCAGAGCCTGTTGAAACCGTTCTTTTATAATTGGAAAAACCCGCCATGGTGTTATGCTCCCAGCCGTCAGAATATTCAAATTCGTCGTCTGTGTTGTCAAGCCTTATTATGTAAGGGTCTGAATTGTCTGCCGGCTCAGCTTTTACGTTATCAAACATATTATTGTTGTAGCTGCTGTAAAGAGCCGCTCTTCCTCCGGCACACAAAGCCCGCCTGCTGTTGTCTGCGGCGTTGTATTCGCACAGCTGTTCACCGTTTGCATAGGCTTTTACAGTATTCTCAACAGCCTCGATCTTTATTCGAGTCCATTGGTCAGAAGCAAAGTTTTCTATTCTTCCGGAAGCAAGCGCTTCTTTGTCCTTTCCCTGATAAAGCTCCCAGCTGCCGTTTTCAAACAGCTTTATCCAGTATCCGCTGAATAGCTCGGAAGCAAGGTTGTAGCGCAGTCCTGCCCCGACAAAGTTGTCCTCGGGTTTATCTGAAGGTGAAAATCTCACATCTGCCGATACGCTGTAGTTGAACCAGGCGTCGTCACCGAAGTTGGTTACTGCCGCGGGAAAGCTTCCGTTCCATTCAAACGCTCTTATCTCCTTGTTTATCTTTTGTACCAGTATGTTGTTTCCGTCAATGTTCTCAACCTCAAACGCTCCGGCTTCATCTGTAGTATAACGGGGGGCAAAGCCTCTTGAGGACAGGTAATTTTCCGGATAGCCATTGTATTCAAAGTCGTCGCTGTAGGGAAGGCTGAGTATTTTTCTTTCCCCCTCCGAGGGAGCGGCGTAGTCCTTCTCTTCGGCTTTAAGGGTAGAAACAGTTATCATAGAGTAAGGCTTTACCGTAATGGAATATACATATCCGCCGTTGCCTTTTTCAGGAATGATCGTATTGACTTTCTTATAGTAGTTCTCGTCGTATCTGCCGCCGTTGGGTCCTCTGGTTTCCCAGACATCAACGCTTTCCCCCGCCTTATCAAGGTTTGATACCTCGAAGCTGTAGGAGATTGGTTCGGAGGTGGTATTAGTAATAACACAGCTGTAATCTCCCGAAGACATATCTGCCGCAGTCATATAGCTGTAAACTGCATTCTGGATACAGTGACCGTCGCCGCCTTTTTCGCCGTCCCCTGCACAGGCTCCGTCGATAAATGCCCAGCCTTTTTTGAAGAACTGAGAGAAATGAAGAGCCATGTAAAAGCCGTTGTCCAGCTGATAATATCCGCTCCACGGTTCGTTTGCGGTAATAAGCTGTTTATGGCTGTAGGTTGCCCCGTCGTAATAGGAGGAGATAACCGGCTGAAGTTCGTGAAGCGTCATTCCTCCGCCCGGATACATTGTTATGATACGGTTGGCTATATCGAGAATTCCGTTAAGATCGCCGAGTCCCGAGCCGTTTCCGTCATATTTATAAGTACCCTTGGAATAGCTCATAGGCGAGCTTGCTTCTGAAAACCAGATCTCCTTGCCGTATTTGTTCATAAGCTTCATTGTATTTTTATCAGACCAGCTGGAATAATGACTGCCTATAACGTCAACGGAATTCATAAGTTCCTCGTCATAAAGCATTTCCTCCGAGATCCTCCAGCTTGTTACCTCGTCTGCCGCAACTATCTTTATTTTTGAAAAGTCGTAGGGGCAGTCCTTTTCAGCCTTAAGATGAGAGGAAAGATATTTTATCCATTCAATATCAAGACCCTTTTCATTCTGGTTTGCGCTGACATATTCAAATTCAAGACCGTAGGTTTCGTAAGCGGCACAGAGGGTCTCCTTATACCATTTGTATCTTGCGGCATTGACATCATCAGAGGTGGATACCCATCTCGGCTCGCTCCACCAAAGCATATCCAGAGTAAGCTCAGGGTTTATTTTTTTAGCGTCCGCCGCAAGCTGATAACCTGCCCCTCTGGTAACGTCGGCTTTTTCGTCTTCGTATCTCATTACCGACGGTTCGGTTCCTGAGGAGGAATTTATATCCGCCCCCATTTCAAGCTTCAGATGAGTAAGACCTATCCCGTCCTTTCCGAACATATAATTCAGAAGCTCCTCATAGCGTTCAGGCTGCTCTGCTTTGTAGTCAAGCAAAAGCCTTGAGGTATTGTTTGCGCTTACCATTCCAAGTCCTCTGTAAAGCTTGTTTTCCTCGTTGGCGGCTTTACTGCCGTCGATTTTTACCATCATAGTTTTACCCTCCGCATAGGTTGTTTCCGTCGGGAATGCTGCGGCAGTACCGACAGTCAGAGCTGCCGCTGCACAGACAGACAGAATTTTTTTGACTGAGATCATAAGATCACTTCCTGATATTTTCTTATAGTATACTTATATTGTACTAAAAGAAAACCGAGCCGTCAATCATAAATCTTTAGCATATTCCAGCTATTTGAACATTTGCATTGTATATCTGCCCTAGGAAAGGACAATAAAAATTTGCTAATCTGACGAATCAGAACTTAAATTAATATTTGTTCAGATATATAAACAAAACTGTTATTGTAATTTAGTCTTACGGCAGTTGAATTTAACAAACAGGCGTGCTATAATTAGCTTATAATAATTTGAGATGAAAATAGGAGGTAGCTTTATGCCGTCAACTATATATCCTGTCATAGGCAGGGAAAAATGCCTGCCGTTTTATCTGTCGGGTATAGGAATAAGCGACCCGGAATATCATGTAGTTCGTGAAAGCGGTCTGGTTTCTCATCAGTTTATGTTTACTAAATGCGGCTGCGGCAGATTTCTGGCGGAGGATGCGGAGCTTTTGCTTGAACCGGGTAGCCTTATGTATCTGCCGCCGCAGCTTCCTCACGAATATTTTCCGGAAGGCGGGAAATGGGAGACTCATTGGCTGGTGTTCAGAGGTCAATATGCTTTACCGCTTATGGAGCAGATGGGTTTTACGGGGGCAATGGCGGAAAAGGCAGCAGACCCCGAAAAGCTGGAGCATATCTTCTCGGTTCTTCTGACTGCCGCTTCAGATTCGGTATACGGCGGCGAAAAATGCTCGGAGCTGGTATACGAATATATTATTGAAGCGAGAAAGCAGTTTTTTGAGGAAGCCGCTTATCTGGGTGCAGGCAGCGTAATAGAAAGATCGATCGAGTATATTGACGCCAACTTTTCAGGTGATATAACTCTGGAGCAGCTTGCCGACCTTGCAGGAATTTCACAGCAGCATTATTGCAGGGTATTCAGGAAATGCGTAGGTATGAGGCCGATGGAATATATTTCTCAGAAGCGTATTGCAAAGGCTAAGACGCTGCTTACCGAAAGCGTAATGGCTATAGGCGATATAGCCCGTGCGGTAGGATATTCCGGTCTTACATATTTCGGTATGGTTTTCAGAAAATACGAAGGTATCTCTCCTGCCGCATTCAGAAAAAGAGGGTATCATTAAGGGATAGTGTGTGATTTGATCAGCTGTTCGCCAAGTCTGATATGTTATATTTAAATTAATTTTTAATTTGAAGCAAAAACACTTGACACAAAGATAAATTAGTGATAAAATATTATACAGAGTTTTTCGAGGTGTAGCTCAGTTTGGTAGAGCACTACGTTCGGGACGTAGGGGCCGTGGGTTCAAGTCCCGTCACCTCGACCATATTACATAGAAACCACGCAAATGCGTGGTTTTGTTTTTTAATACACGTTTTTCGCACGACTTTAATTTCTTGTTTACCGTATCTGAACCGTATGCTGCTATATTTATCTGCTATGCATCTCCCGGACTGTCAGTATGCACAAGATATTTTTAACTGCTCAGACGTCTGTATCTGTGAATGTCAGTGATCGCCATATTATTTTTATCACAGCGTTTTCACATTGTTTTCGTTTGACAGACGAGATGTACTATGGTATAATTTAATGTGAATACAGATGTGCTTTAGGATATTTTAATTACGGAAGGCAGGTGCAGGTCTGCGCTGCGGAGCGGTCGCTCCGGATCTTTACGGCGCGGGCATTTGATATATGAGTACCGTAACCGGCGGAAAGCTTTACAGCGGTGAAAAAATTTCGGATAAAAGCAGGAAACAGATAATAGCGGCTGCTGCGACCTGTACTATAGTAATGGGCGCGGCATTCGGCGGGTATCTTTATTACGGCGCAAATTATGCCCCCGGCTGGCATACCGCCGATAAGGGTACATATTATATAATCAGCGGCGAGGAAGGCCGGGCAACCGGAATGCAGCTTATAAGCAATTCTACATATCTATTCGACGAAAACGGCTATATGCTTACCGGCTGGCAGGAGTTTGAGGGTGAAAGATATTATTTTGACAAGTCGGGAGTTATGGTAAAAGGACGCGTTACTATAGACGGAGAGGAATATTACTTTGCCGATGAATCGGGAATATTCAGAACAGGATTATGTAATCTTAACGGTATTGAATATTATTTCAACGATCATGGCTTTCCTGACTCTGGTTTCAATAAGATAAACGGCGGAGATTATTATTACGACGCCGAAGGAAAGAAGATAACAGGCTGGGCGGAGATAAGCGGAATTCAGTATTATTTTAAAAATTCTGGAGAAATGGCGATCGGTTTTCTTGAAATAAACGGAGCGGCTTATTATTTTGCTCCCGACGGTCATATGGTAACCGGCTGGCAGGATATAAGCGGAAAACGATATTACTTCGGAGATAACGGCGTAATGTTCAAGGGGTGGAAAAAAGACGGAAGCGACTATATGCATGCCGACGAGGACACCGGCGCTTTCAGCGTAGGATTTACTCAGATAGGTGATAAGACCTATTACTTTGACAGCGAATTAAAAATGGTAAAAAAATGGCAGACTATAGGAAAGAAGCGGTATCATTTTTCTGATGACGGAGTAATGGATACAGGCTGGTTCAAGGATAACGGCAGCAAGTATCATTTTGGCAAGAACGGGGCGGCTGATACAGGCTTTGTAAAAATAAAGGATCATTATTACTATTTTGATAAAAAGGGCAAACTGCTATCAGGCTGGCAGGAGATAAATAAAAAGACCTATTATTTCGGTCAGGACGGAGTAGTCGAATCCGGCTTTATGGACTGGGACGGCGAAACCTATTACTTTGATCCGATCGGGCATAATGCGGCCGAGGGCTGGATAAAAATATATAAATACGGCGCTGAGGAAAAGAAGAAAATAATTCAGTTTAAGAACGACTCGAAGCTTTTTGACAAGGAGCTAAAAGCTCAGACGGATAAAAAAGCCAAGCTTTCCGAGAAGGAAACAAAGCGGCTTGAAGAAATAAAGGAGCAGTACGGCGAGGATACTTATGACGCCTTTATGCTCGAAGCATATAAAAAGATAGGAAAAGAGCTTTTTTATCAGCTTTATTTCGATGAGTATAATCATATGGTTACAGGCTGGCATGAGATAAAAGGTTATAAGTTTTATTTCGATATGGAAACGGGAATTAAAGCCACGGGCTGGAAAACTATTGATAAAAAGCGTTATTATTTTGGACTTTGCGGTGCAGCGGCTACAGGTACAGTAACTATCGACGGAGAGGAATACACGTTCTCAGAAGACGGAGCGCTTGCCGACGGACTGGTCGAAACAGAGGACGGTCTGCGTTTTGCCAAGAAGAAAACAGATGAAGAAGACGAGCTTTGGGTAAAGGAAGATTTCAAGTCCTCCGGAGGATACGTTTATTATTTTGACCATGAAGGCTATGCGGTAAAAGGCTGGCATGAGATCGAAGGAAAGCGTTATTATTTCAATGATGAATACCGCCTTGAAAACGGAATTTTTACCGAGAACGGAGCGGTGTACTATATGAGCAAAAACGGAATGGTAACGGACAAGTGGGTAAATACTGAAGAGGGAACGTATTATTTCGGCGGCGACGGAAAGGCAGCTTCCGGCTGGACTACAATAGACGATATAGATTTTTATTTCAGCGGCGACGGTAAGCTGCAGAGCGGCTGGACAGATATTGGCGGAAAAAGATACTTTCTTGAAAACGGTGTAATGCTTAGAGGTCCTGTTTATATAGACGGCGTTTATTACGTTATAGGCGAGAACGGGTATCTGAAAAGCGGCTGGATAAAGTGGAATTCACAGCATTATTACTGCCGTGATGACGGAACGCCGTATACTGATACAGAAAAGACTATCGACGGAAAGAAATATACTTTCGATTCAAGCGGAGCAAGACAGTAAAATAACTAAAAAAACGGGAGGCCCTGAGATACAGGACTTCCCGTTAGCTGTTTGTTTTCACATTATTTGTCCGTTTCGGCACGGGCAAGTATCTTTTTAAAGCTTAAAGCGAATAAGACCCCACAGGTAAGAGCGGCTGCAATATCTGAGATCGGTTCAGCATAGTAAACCCCCATTACTCCGAAAAATCTTGGCAGGATAAGAGCCAGCGGTATAAGCAGTATGACCTTTCTGAGCATAGCTATAAAGAGAGATATTTTTGCCTGTCCCAGCGCCATAAAGGTATTCTGGCAGGCGAGCTGAAGACCGAAGATAAGCATTCCTGCAACAAATACCGGAAGTATACCTGCGGTAAGCTCTATCAGCTCCGAGCTGTTCGTAAAAAGCTCGGCAAATATCCGTGGGAACAGGATCGCTGTAAGCGCCATAAGCGAGGAATAGCAGAACATAAGCGCAGCCAGTCTGCGGAACGTCAGCCTTACCCTGTCAGTCTTTCCGGCTCCGTAATTATAGCTTATTATAGGACAAACACCCTGGGCAAAGCCGGTTATAGGGATAGTCATTATCTGCATAACGCTCTGCATTATTGTAAGCGAACCGACGTAAAGGTCTCCGCCGTATCTTTTGAGTCCGCTGTTCATTACTATAGATATAAGACTTTCAGTCGATTGCATTACAAACGGTGATATTCCCAGAGCCGCCACGGATTTTACTATAGCTGCACAGGGCTTCAGGAATTTCCTGTTTATCTTCAGTGAAGCTTTTTTTGAGGTCAAGAATTTTATTACCCAAACTGCGCTGAATGCCTGTGAGATTATTGTTGCTGCCGCCGCTCCGCGTACTCCCATATCAAAAACGAAAATAAAGAGAGGGTCAAGAGCGATGTTCAGAACAGCTCCTATAAGCACGGATAGCATTGCAATATTAGAACGTCCCTGAGCGGTTATAAATGTGTTAAGTCCGACTGTTATCTGAACGAATACAGTTCCCAGCAGGTATATCGACAGATAATCATCGGCATACGGAAATGTAGAGTCGCTTGCACCTATCATATATAAAAACGGGCGCTTAATCAGCATAAACAGAATTGAAAGAACTACTGAGAGAATAATAAGGACCGTAAAACCGTTGGAAAGTATTCTTTCAGCTTTTTCGCGATCTCCCTTTCCGAGAGAAATTGCCGCAAGCGGAGGTCCTCCCCCGCCTATAAACATAGAAAATGCGGAAATAATTATGATTATCGGCATTGCAAGTCCTACTCCGGTAAGGGCGGTCGCTCCGACTTCTTTGATATGTCCGATATAAATTCTGTCTACTATATTGTAGAGAAGATTTATTACCTGAGCGACAAGAGTAGGTATTCCCATTGAAAACATCAGCCGCCATATGCTGTCAGTACCGAGTCTTTCATCGGCGGCATAATTATTTTTCTGCACAGTAAAACCTCCAGTTAATATTATAAAATGCAATATAAAATGCCGCTTTGCATAAAAGCATACGGCATTTAATTTATTATATTATATCATACTTTTATTGCTTTTTCAACCGAGGAATATAATAATTTATAAACAATACTTTAAGACTTGTATATATTTAGTACGGGTCAAGCCGGGGCGTCTAAATATATTTTGCCGCTGCGCCATTGACGTAAGCGTTATTTCATAGTATAATTATCAGGAAAGTTTATTGTTTAGGAGTGCGTAAAATGGCAAGGACCCTTGAGCCTTATCAGCTTATAGAGAGAAGTATTATAAAAAAATACCGCAAGGATATATGGAACAAGTTTGTAATGGGAATAAAGGAATATAAAATGATAAATGAGGGGGACAGGATCGCCGTCTGTATTTCAGGCGGAAAGGATTCAATGCTTATGGCAAAGTGCCTCCAGCATTTGCAGAAGTATTCCGATACTCATTTTGAGCTGGAGTTTCTTGTAATGAATCCCGGCTATAACGAGGCCAACAGACAGAAGATAATCGACAACGCAAGGCTTATGAATATTCCTATACATATGTTTGAAACCCGTATATTTAATATAGTAGCCGGAGTAAACAGCAATCCCTGCTATCTCTGCGCCAGAATGAGAAGAGGACATCTATATAAAAACGCTCAGGATCTCGGCTGCAATAAGATCGCTTTGGGACATCATTTTGATGACGTTATCGAAACGATACTTATGGGAATGATCTACGGCGGACAGGTTCAGACTATGATGCCTAAGCTTCATTCAAAAAATTTCAAAGGAATGGAGCTGATACGCCCTCTTTATATGGTCAGGGAAAAGCATATAAAGGACTGGGCAAGGTACAACGGCCTTGAGTTTATACAATGCGCCTGCCGTTTTACAGAGGAATATTCAAAGCTGGAAAACAAGGGCGAGCTTTCAAAGCGTCAGGAAATAAAGGCTCTTATCGCAAGACTTGCGCAGGACAACGAGTTTATTGAGACCAATATTTTTAAGAGTGTTTACAACGTTAATCTTCGGACGGTAATAGAATATGAATATAAGGGAAAGCGTTATAACTTCCTTGATACTTATGACGATCATGACCCGAATAAGGAGCATAGTGAAAACTGCGGGGAGGAAGAATAATGGAAACTCAGCTTTCAAGACTTGAGCTTATATACGGAAGCGAAAAGGTAGCATCGCTTGCAGACAAAAGAGTGGCGGTATTCGGAGCAGGCGGAGTTGGCGGTTATATAATCGAAGCGCTTGCCCGAAGCGGTATAGGAGCGATAGATATTATCGACAGCGATACGGTAGCGCTGTCTAATCTCAACCGTCAAATAATCGCGGTACAGGATACTGTGGGAATGTTGAAAACCGAAGCTGCAAAAATGCGTGTAATGTCAATTGATCCTGATTGCAGAGTAATCGGGATACCGAGGTTTTATGCGCCTGACAACGCTGACAGCTTTGATTTGAAGAGCTATGACTATATTGCCGACGCTATAGATTTTGTGCCGGGAAAGATCTCCCTCGCGGTAAGATGTCAGCAGCTGGGAGTTCCTATAATAAGCGCTATGGGAGCGGGCAACAAGATCCACCCTGAAATGCTTGAAGTTGCGGATATTTATCAGACCTCAGTCTGTCCTCTTGCCAGAGTTATGCGCAGGGAGCTGAAAAAGCGGGGAGTAAAGAAGCTTAAGGTAGTTTATTCCCGTGAGGAAATAAAAAGACCCCCGCATTGCGAGGGTGAAAAGCTGCTCCCGGGAAGCACGGCTTTTGTGCCTTCCTGCGCCGGACTTATTATGGCTTCTGTAATAGTAAACGAGCTGTGCGGCGAATAATTAATGTGAGCAAAGTGCAGCTTACGGAGCGGAGCATATCCGCTCTTTTTTATTGTCTGCTGTTTGTTTTAGGCTTCGTCCCCGTTTATGACGGAAAATACGATGTGAGGCATATCAATTCCCATATAATGCTTGATAAAAATACTTCGGGGAAGCATTCCGTTTCTTATAGCAACTCTCTGAGAGGGCAGATTGTTGGTTCTTATAATAGAACATACCTCCCGAGCGTCAAGCTTTTTAAAGGCGTATTCCTTGCAGGCTTTTGCCGATTCATAGGCGAAGCCTTTATGCCAGAAGCGTCTGTTGAAAAGATAGCCTATCTCCATAACCTCTCTTCCGCCTGCGTCCTGCATTGTTATTCCGCACTGACCTATAAGCTTTCCCGTTTCCTTCAGTATCGCCGCCCAAAGCCCGAAGCCGTATTTTTCATAGCGTTCAAGCTGGCGGTTTATCCAGCTGTGTACTTCGCTGTCCGAAAATGCGTGTTCGTAGGCGTACATTGTTTCTTTGTCCTGTAAGATCTCGGATATTTCGATGTAATCGTCCATGGTCATTTCACGAAGCGCAAGTCGGCTTGTTTCTAAAATCATATTTCCTCCTATAGCAGCAGTAAATGATCAGATAATTTTTTAGTATAAGCTCGGACAATAAATCAGCAGGAGCGGATATTATCGCCCCTGCAATTAAGAATTATTTGTTTCTCAGATCAAGAATGCGCTGAGCCTTGCCCTGAAATCTCTGTAAGGTTTTATGTCCGACAATAGTGATCTTAGTGTCTATGCCCAAAACGGTTTTCATTCCGTGGCGTATATCCTTGTGAAGCTGTTCAAGCTGAGGGAAGTTATCAAGGATAGGACTGCACTTGTCCGAAAGCTCTACCTTTACTTCAAGATGGTCGGCGCAGTTTTCCCTTGTAAGCACCAGCTGATAGTGTGGAGCTATCTGCTCAAAGCCCATAAGCACGCTTTCTATCTGGGACGGGAATACGTTGACTCCTCTTATCTTCAGCATATCGTCCGAACGTCCTCTGGGCTTAGCCATTCTTGCAAAGGTCCTGCCGCATTTGCAGGTATCATAATTTATCTGGGTAATGTCCTTTGTTCTGTAGCGGAGCATTGGTATACCCTCTTTTGTAAGAGTTGTAATAACAAGCTCGCCCTCCGAGCCCCTGGGAAGGACCTCCCCCGTCTGAGGATTTATTACTTCAGCATAGAAGTGATCCTCGTTTATGTGCATTCCGTCACGCTCTATACATTCGCCGGAAACTCCCGGTCCCATAAGCTCGCTCATTCCGTAGTTGTCGGTAGCGAATACATTAAGCGTCTTTTCGATCTGTTCTCTCATTTCAGGAGTGCAGCCCTCCGAGCCGAACAGTCCCAGCTTAAGGTGTATATTGTCAATAACCCCCATTTCCCTTGCCTTTTCTCCTATGTACTGTGCGTAAGACGGAGTAGATACAAGGGTATTTGTACCGAAATCCTGCATCAGCATGATCTGCTTCTCGGTATTTCCGCTGGAGGTCGGAACTACTGCTGCTCCGATTTTTTCAAGACCGTAATGCAGTCCGAGCGCTCCGGTAAAAAGTCCGTAGCCGAACGCTATCTGAACTATAGTTTCGTCGCTTGCGCCTACTGCGGTCACTAAACGTGCAACGCAGTCTCCCCACATATCAAGATCGTTTGCGGTATAGCCTACGACCGTAGGTTTTCCTGTCGTGCCTGAGGAGGCGTGTATTCTTGATATTTTCTTTATCGGAACGGCAAAAAGTCCGAACGGATAAGTATCGCGCATATCCGCTTTTGTGGTATAGGGAATATACTGAATATCCGACAGCGTCTTTATTTTATCGGCGGATACGCCGGCTTCGGTTAGGCGCTTATTATAGAACGGAACATTATCCATACAGTATTTTACAAGTCTTTTAAGCCGCTCCAGCTGAAGCTTTTCGATTTCAGCTCGGGGCATAGTTTCAATATCCTTTTGAAAAAACATAACTAAATCTCCTTTAAAGTATTAAAGCATAATTTATATTATACTACATAATACAAAATATTTCAAGGGCTTTTGATAAAATTATATACAAATTTGGCTACTTGATTTTATGCAGTTTTAAGAGTATAATTAATTGGAAAAGTGTTTAAGTCTAAGCATAATGCTTTTTGTTTATTTCCGACATTGTATATGGGAGGCATAATATGCAGGTATGGGAGCTTGATACGGATAACAATAAAGCGGGAAGCAGGCAGCTTAATCATATGCTTGCCACTGTATGGGGTACTGTGGCGGTGATTATGTTATTGACATTGATATTGACACTGATAATTGTATCCCTTGATTTGAATTTAAGTAAATCGGCCGTCGGCTGGACAATAACTGCCGTTATGGTGGCAGCGGTGGTTTTTGTGACCTGGGTAGTGCATTTACAGACGGCTAAAAATCATATTATTGATTATAAGTTTGTTTCAGATCTGGACGGCAGGCTGTGGATAACGGATTACAAGCTTCGAGGCTTCCGTAAGCTTTATTCGCAGATGCGCAGGAGCGGCAATGAGCAGATCAATTTTCTATCAAAAGCGGCGGCTCTTTTGACGGGGGAAATAGGTGGGGTCGGAATAATGCCGGATTATATAAAAGATGTAGAAGTTATCAATTATTTTGAAGCACATAGATCTATACGGGTAATGGCTGATTATTTTCCCGTTTACTTTTACTGCTATTACATTATCGAAAAGGAACAGGTGCCTGCCATTGCATGGAGGATCGATAAAATATTGAAGGTCAGGGAAAAAGGCAGCAGCGTAAAAATAAAGTTCAGAAGCTATGGAAAAACAAGAACTATTTGGTACAGTACAAATATAGCTAATTATCATCAGCTATATGATCTGCTTATCGGATTTAATGATTGCAGGAAAACTTGACTGTTTAAAATATTATAAAACAAAAGGGAGGCGGGCTTATGTCTGAATATTCAGGCTGTAAGCGGTAATTTATGTTTGAAATGGAAAGAACGGTATATTGCAGCAATATAGGAGAAGACGGAAAAATCAGAAACAGCGCCCTTATTGATATTCTTCAGGACTGCAGTAATTTTCATCTTGAGTCACATCCTGTAATGGCGCCGTTTTTCAAAGCGGAAAATTGTATAATGTTCCTGATCTACAGGCAGATAGATATTGAGCGGCTTCCGATTTACGGGGAAAAGCTTAAAATAAATACATGGACCTATGAGCTTAAAAGAATGTACGGTTACCGAAATACAATAATTTACGGAGAAAACGGGGAAACGCTTGTCAGAAGTATTGCCGCAGGCGCTTTTATGGATAATGAAACGCAGCGTCCCAGAAAGGTACCGCAGGAGCTTATAGACAGAGTAAAGGTTTATCCGAGAACCGATATGGAATATCTGCCGCGGAAGATAAAACTTCCTGAATCCGAGCCGCAGATCTTTGAGCCTGTGAATATTATGAAATGTCACATAGATATGAACCGTCATGTAAATAATGCAAGATATGCGGATATAGCAGACGAATATCTTGCGGAAAACGCAGAAGCACGCCGTATCAGAATTGAATATAAAATGCCGCTGAAGCGTTCTGATACGGCTATCCCCAAGGTTTATACAAAGGATAATATTACTGCTGTCGAGCTGTCAGATACAGACGGCAGGTCTTACTGTATCGTTGAATATACGTTAAAATAAAATGTTCCACGTGGAACATTTGTGCAAGCAGGCTTTGCTTTTAGAGAAACTTACAGAATCGGCGCTATCATTAGGTAATTATTTGTGCATAATTGACAAATACATATTAATCCTATTGACAAAGTAGGAATTATGATGTATAGTAAAAACATACACTATTGCGGCTGTACTCAAGGCTTTGTAAAGAACGGATCAGTCTTTTATTATTGAAAGCGGCTGAGATGTTTAGGCAGCAGAAGCTTGCCGCAGTTAAATTTTGAAAGGGATGATTTTTGTGTCTAAAATTTATAAGAATGTTTCCGAGCTGATAGGAAGAACGCCTTTGGTTGAGGTATCAAGGCTCAGTGAAAAGCTGGGACTGGAAAAGCCGCTGCTTGCGAAGCTGGAGTATTTCAATCCGGCGGGAAGCGTTAAGGACAGGGTAGCCAAGTCAATGATAGAGGATGCGGAAGCAAAAGGATTACTCAAAAAGGGTTCAGCCATTATTGAGCCGACCTCGGGGAATACGGGTATTGGTCTTGCGGCGGTAGGGATCTCAAAGGGTTACAGGGTAATTCTTACAATGCCGGAAACTATGAGCGTTGAAAGGAGAAATCTGCTGAAGGCTTACGGGGCGCAGATAGTGCTTACAGAGGGTGCAAAGGGCATGAAGGGCGCTATTGCAAAGGCTGAGGAGCTTAGGGCTGAAATAGAAGGCTCGGTTATTCTGGGGCAGTTTGTAAATCCGGCTAACCCTAAGGTACACATTGAAACCACGGGCCCTGAGATATGGGAGGACACCGAGGGAAAGATAGATATTTTTGTTGCGGGAGTAGGAACAGGAGGAACTGTAACGGGAGTAGGGCAGTATCTTAAATCTAAAAATCCAAATATAAAAACAGTTGCAGTCGAGCCGGAAAATTCTCCGGTACTTTCGGAGGGCAGGGGTGGCCCACATAAGATCCAAGGGATCGGAGCGGGCTTTGTTCCTGAGGTACTTGATACTGGGATATATGATGAGGTCATAAGGGTATCGGACGAGGACGCTTTAAGGACGGGAAATCTTATGGCGAAAACGGAGGGTATTCTTGTCGGGATCTCGTCCGGAGCTGCGCTTTATGCGGCGGCGGAGCTTGCAGGGCGTCCGGAAAACAAGGGAAAGACAATAGTTGCCCTGCTTCCGGATACGGGAGAGAGATATTTATCTACAGCTTTATTTGCGGAATAATATGTTGTTTAGGGACGGTTTTATGCCGTCCTTTTTTATTTTTTGTGTAAAATAAAAATGGGCAGGTTTAATCCTGCCCAAAAACTAATTATTATAATAATCAGTAAATAAAATTTTGTTGTTTATGTCAATAATTTCAATAATCTTATCATTCATTTCTTTGATTTCTTCATTAGTTATATTGTCAGTATATTGATCAATTATATTTCCTTTGCTGTAATACGCTTTATTGCTAATCCAAGATAAATCAGGAAAATACGCATATCCATCATACTCTTCGTCAAAAATGTCATGACCTAAATATTTATAATCGGTATCTAAATCAAACAAATTACAGATTGTAGGAAGAACATCACTTGTATTACATACCTTTTCAACTTTTTTTGATTGAAATCCTTTGGCATAAATAAAAAACGGAGTATTATTAATTCTTGAATCAGTTTGTGCGAGTTTGGTGTTATTACAACCGTATGCTTGATGGTCTGTTATAAAAATAATTACTGTATTATCCAACTGATTTTCTTGGTCAAGTTTATCAACCAAATTACCTACCATATCGTCAGTTATACTTGCTTTTAATCTAAAAATATTCAAGTTTTCATCTATTGATTCATCGTTTAATTCCGGGTGACGTTTCAGTGCTTCAAGGTATATTTTGTCGTTTAACCCGTAAGGTACATGAGCGCTATATGTAATTAAATAACTAAAAAATGGCAATTCATTATTATTTATAAAATCGCTCCACAATTTTTGATTTTTTAATAGGTAATCATCAAAAGTTATAGCTGTTTCATCATTGGTATAATTCATAAATGAATTATATTTTTCAAAACCCAAAGTTATATGATTTTTACCTCTGTTGTAAAAATACTCATCGTTATAATGAAAAGATTCTGCATTATAACCTAGCCGTTTAAAAAGATTAGCAAGTGAATAAGGAAAATGGTTTTCGGAGAAATAAGTAGCGGCATTTGTTCCAGATGGTTGATATAGTCCTGTATTTATACAAAACTCCGTACCAAAGGTCGTTGCCCCGCCCATTCTTGAAGTATAAAAATTAGAAAAGTCAATACTTTCCTTTCTTAATTTACTAATATTCGGACAGACCTGATTATTAACAACTCGGTAGTCCATGCTCTCCATTTGTACAACGATTAAATTTTTACCTTTGAAAATTCCTGTCATAGAATTAGCGTCATGATTAGATCTTTGATTAAGATAAGCTGTTATTTCGTTTATTTGCTCCTGAGAATCGTCAGTTATATTACTTTTTAGGGTAAGATATATATCGCGAAAAAACACATGATAAATACCTGAAGATTTATAGGCTTGTTCTACATCTGATAATGTATCGTAAGTATAATATTTAAAATTACTGTTGTCAATATCTTTATTAGCAGCTAATTCATCTTTAAATGTACCAATAGAAATTGAAGATAAAACAATAATAAGAAATAATACTGGCAAAGTAGCTATATACAGTTTTCCTTCTAACTTAGGAGTTACTTTAGCATAAATAATAATACATACAATTGATAATAGCAACACAAGTATCATCAATGTAATTTTTATCCACCCAAAATTTTGAAAAACTACTTCTTTGAATTGAAGACCTTCACCCATTACGGAAATTATGCTAAGCCTAAACATTGAACCGGTAGTAATATAAACACAATATTGAGCTATAGCATATACATAAAAAAAGCAATAAATCAAACTATATATTATGACAGATACCTTTTTTGGAAAAAATATCATAAGTGCTGCAATAATAAGAATAAATGAAACAGAGTTATGCTGACATGAATAAAATATTAAAGTGTTGATTTTTGAAATAAAGTCCTCACCATTTATAAGTGTATTTAGTGTCTTTGAGTAATATATCAAAAACATCATACTGCCAATGAGAAATAGTGGTATTACTAGCATTAAATAGCCAAAAAAATATTTGAAATAGTCCCCAAGATTAATAGTCCGTGTATAATTATCAAACCTGCTATTTAAATTGTTAAATTTATTTTTTATAGTATGTATTTGTTTCATAGAAATACCAAACCATGGTTGCCTCCCTAAATTTAAAATATAAAGAGAGCCAAATTTACTGACTCTCTTTATACTATCATCTTATAATATGCAATAATATGAGATTACTTATAGGTACCGAATTTTACTCCTTCAGATTCATCAACATCATCAAATGGATTAGGATATTGACCTATAATGTAGTTTGTACCGTCCTTTGTAGCACCGGTATTTGCTGTCCACTGAGCAAATAAAGCATCACTTGTGCCGTTAATTGTCGTACTGCCTACAAAAGCAATACCAGAAGATTCACCATTTTCAGAAAGAGCTTTATATACTTCGTGAATAACCTTGTCTGAAGAAGAATCAGTACTACAAGCAAAAACATCTGCAGGTAAAGTTACTGTTTTGCCCATTGAAAGCTGATCAGCTTTGTAAGTTGAAACTGAAGTATAAACCAACTTTGCATTTGAATTAGCGGTCTTAAGTCTGGACTTCTTAACGTAACCCATCATTGAAGGTACGAGGATAGCTGCCAAAACGCCGATAATGGCAATTACCACGATAAGTTCAACCAGAGTAAAACCTTTCTGTGACTTTTTCATAGAAAAATCCCTCCATAATATAAATTTGATTTTATTAAAAGCTCTGAGAATTTTCGTCCTCATGCCGCTTTCCCTTTTTACTCGGTATCTTTGTTTAAGAATTAAAAGTACCGAATAAGACAGATAACGAAATAT
Organism: Hominimerdicola intestinalis; assembly: GCF_054655215.1. Taxonomy (NCBI): domain Bacteria; kingdom Bacillati; phylum Bacillota; class Clostridia; order Eubacteriales; family Oscillospiraceae; genus Hominimerdicola; species Hominimerdicola intestinalis. The sequence continues at coordinate 25,234 of NZ_BAAHNZ010000006.1, read as the reverse complement.
TTATGTAGTCTTGTAGTCTTTTCTAACCTGTCTTAACTATATTTACATTATACTCACTTCATGCACATTTGTCAATAGTTTTTCTGAATCTTTATTCAAGTTTGGTGATTATGACTAAAAAAAGCTTGCGTTTAAGTTAAAATCACCAATTGTTCAGGAATTATTTTCTTTGGGAAACTGTTATTTCAAATAATATACCGCGCCTTTTATTACCTTTTAATTATATCTTAAAACAATTCGATTGTCAATAATACTAGCGTATTTTTGTTATATATGATGAAATAATATGGAATATTGTAGTATAAAATAGCAGGCCGCACAATTCGTTTTAATTATATAACTTTTTAATATTTGACTTTTATCAAACTAGTGGAAAATCGCAAAGCTCCTGTTTAAATTTATCAGTTCTTTCATGCTATATTCATTAAAAAAAGGTCGTTTTATGTTATAATTAAAAGGTTAGAAAATTGATTTAATGATGTGTCCTTAAAGGGTAAGGACGGAAAGGCGTGATAATTTAATGAGCGGACAGGCTGTCAATGAGAATAAAATGGGTATTCAGCCTATAAATAAGCTGATACTTTCAATGTCGCTGCCTATAATGGTTTCAATGCTTATTCAGGCGTTGTATAACATAGTAGACAGTATTTTTGTGTCAAAAATAAGCGAGAATGCATTTACTGCGGTATCTCTGGCGTTTCCGGTCCAGAATCTTATGATAGCGGTCGCTGCCGGAACTGGTGTCGGAATAAACGCCCTGCTTTCAAAATCCCTCGGTGAGAAGAATTTGGATGACGCCAACAAAACGGCTCACAACGGAATTTTTCTTACAGTAATTCACTGTCTGATCTTTGTCGTTTTCGGACTTTTCTTTACAAGAATCTTTTTTGAAGCTCAGTCGAATAACAGCGAGATAGTTGAATACGGAGTAGAGTATCTTACGATTTGCCTTGTCGCAGGCTTCGGTATCTTTTTTGAGATAACCTTCGAGCGTCTGCTTCAGTCGACAGGCCGCACTATGTATACAATGTTTACTCAAGGTGCGGGAGCGATAATCAATATTATTCTGGATCCCTGCCTTATATTCGGCTTAGGTCCTTTTCCGAAAATGGGAATTGCGGGTGCGGCTGCTGCTACTGTAATAGGGCAGATCGCTGCTATGGCAATGGGACTTGTGTTCAATATAAAATTCAATAAAGAGATAAACATGAGTATGAAGGGCTTCCGTCCCTGCGGAAGGATAATCAGAAAGATATACTCGGTCGGTATACCTTCAATTATTATGCAGTCGATAACCTCGGTAATGACCTTCGGTATGAACAGGATACTGGGCGGCTTTGCAGATACTGCTCAGGCGGTGCTGGGAGCGTATTTCAAGCTTCAGAGCTTTGTGTTTATGCCGGTATTCGGACTTAACAACGGAATGGTTCCGGTGCTTTCATACAATTTCGGTGCAAGAAATAAAAAGCGAATGACCGATTCGATAAAAATATCCATAGTCTACGCAATGATCCTTATGGTGATCGGCTTTGCGCTTATGCAGCTTATACCGGGGGTTTTGCTGGGTATGTTCGACGCTTCGGAAACAATGATGTCGATGGGCGTAACTGCGCTGAGAATTATAAGCATAAGCTTTCTGTTTGCCGGCTTCTGCATTATTATCAGTTCGTCGCTTCAGGCGCTTGGCCACGGTGTATTTTCAATGTTCATATCCATAACCCGTCAGCTTGTGGTACTTCTCCCGGCAGCGTATCTGCTTTCCAAGCTGGGCAATGTTGACTATGTTTGGTGGGCGTTCCCGATCGCAGAGATCGCCTCTGTTGTCTGCTCCGTATTGTTTATGAGAAATATTTACAATAAAGTCATAAAGCCTATAGGAGAATAGTACTTTTATTAATGACAGCGCCCTGTCCAAGCGGTTGGGGCGCTGTTTATTGTTTTCAGGCTTAACCAAATGTGAAATGTATACAAAAAAGCAATGCTTAAAATGACAAACACGCTATTGACAAACACAATATATAGTGGTATAATACTAATTACAGCACAACAAGTGTGAAATTGATTTGCAAAAGTAAAGTTAAATTAATTAGAGGATTAAGAGAGGTAAGGAAAATGGTTGACGTAAAAGTAACGAACGGAGAGCTTTCACAGGCTGAAATAAACGCTTATATCACAAGGGCGCATGAGCTTTACCCGGAAAAGACTATTGAGGGGATCGAGCTTAATGTTGACGGAGATTTTGTTGATATACAGTACCGTTTCGCTGATGTTCCTTTCCAGAGAATACGCAGGATCACAGGCTATCTGGTAGGTACGGTAGACCGCTTCAACAACGCTAAGCGCAGCGAGGTTGAGGACAGGGTAAAACACGGGATTTCACAGTAAAAATTCAAGGGAACGGAATTGCTCCGTTCCCTTTTTATTTATGATATTTTGTGTGAGCTTCGATCTGAAAGGCTCTGTAGACCTGTTCCAGCAGCATGATCCTTGCCAACTGGTGAGGAAAGGTCATTTCAGACATTGAAAGCTTTAAATGTGCTTTTTTCTTTATTTCGTCGCTTATTCCGAATGATGAGCCGATAATGAAATTTACCGTTGAATAGCCGTCCGTTCCGCAGCGGCACAGTCTTTCCGAAAGCTCTGTGCTTGAAAGCTGGCCGCCCTCAATGCACATTGCAATATTATAAGAGGATTTTCTGTCCGTATAGGCGCTTATAGCTTTAGCTTCTGCTGATAAAGCCGCAGTTATTTCCTTTTCGGACGGGTTATCGGAAAGTCTTGCTTCCGCAAGCTCGGCTATTTCAAGCTGACAGAACGATTTTAGACGCTTTGAATATTCTTCAGCTGCATCGCGCCAGTAATTTTCCTTGAGCTTTCCGACTGTAACGATATTTATTTTTATCAAAACGCCACCGCCATTCCGTTTCCGTCCGGAGCGGCTATATCCAGAAGATAATCACGGTTTCTTCTGAACTCGTCAAGAAAGCCTACGGCGGAGTTTTCTGCAATAAACGCCGTATTATTTTCTTGGCTCAAATGCCCCAGAACAAAGCGGCAGGTTCCTCCCTTTATCAGCTTTTTCAGCTGTCTGGAGCAGTCTGAATTGGAAAGGTGACCGTGAGAGGAGGCTATCCTCTGCTTTAGTATGTAGGGATATGAGCCGTTTCTCAGCATTTTTTCATCATAGTTGGATTCGAGCAGTACCATATCTGCGCCTGTAAGATTTTCATCCACCTCAGGAGTTATCTCTCCGAGGTCGGTACAAGTCACTATTACCTTCCCGTCGGGGCAGACTATCCTGTAGCCGCAGCTTGCAGGAGTATCATGAGGAGTTTCAAAGCTGTTTATACAGAAGCCTCCTACCTCTATTTCCCTTCCGTCTACCGAATACATAGCTGCGTCCGGCGCTACCTTATCCGAGGCGGCAAGGATCTCAAGGTTTACCGTCTGGGCGTAAACGGGAATATTATATTTCTTTGTAAGGATCTTCAGTCCGAATATATGGTCGGAATGAGTATGGGTAATAAAGATACCCTGAACAGCTTCGGGGGAAATTCCGTTGTTCTCCAGAGCGCAAACAAGTCGCTTGCACGAAACGCCTGCGTCGATAAGTATTCCTGAATTTTCGTTTCCTATGTATGACGAGTTTCCCTTACTGGAGGAAAACAACGGGTAAAATCTTGCCATAAAGCGTTGTCCGAATCTGACTGTATCGGACGTCCTCCGTTTCCTTGATTATTTATCGGTACAGACCGCAGCCGACCTGCTGTATATATACTGTGCTACTGAATTTTCGGTATTTGCTCCGATTATTTCGTCCGCCCTTGCTCTGACCTGGGAAACAGCGTTTTTAACGGCTATCGACTTATCCGCTTCTTCAAACATTGGCAGGTCGTTAAGATTATCTCCGAAGCAGACGATTCTTTCGGGCATTATAAGCTTTCTCAGATACTGAACCGCTTTTCTTTTAGATGCCTCGGCGGAGAAGATCTCAATGTACCATATCTCCTTTGAATAATGATCGCTGTAGAAGGAAATTTCTATATCGTCGATCTCTGAAACTCTTTTATAAAGCGGAGCAAGCCTTTCATACGGAGCTATTACGGTAAAATAAATTATATTCTTACCGTCTAAAGAAAGAAAATCTTCTGTTTGAGTAAAGGATTTATAGTATTTTACACGGCGTTCATTATAAAAATCCAACATTACCTGTCCCGAAAGCCGTTCATAGTAGGTGTGCATTGAATTTTTCTCAATGGTATACATAAAGGCGTCCGCTGCGCACTCTCTTAGGGCGGAGATAATTTTCTTAACTGTATCTGTACCGAGAACAGCCTTGAAAATATATTCCTCGGCGTTAAAATCGTATATAAGCACTCCGTTCATCAGTATTATGGGAATTTTCAGTGTAAGTCCTTTAAGTATAACTCTGGCAGAGGCAAGAGTTCTGGCGGTAGCGGCTGTAAACATTGTTCCGTTCTCCGTGGCGCAGTTCAGAAGTTGTCTGCTTTTTTCGCTCAGCTCTGCGCTGTCGTTAAGCAGAGTACCGTCAAGATCGGAAATATACAGAGTTTTTTTATTACTCATATTTGTTACCGTATTCCTGTTAAGGAATTTGACCTCCTTAATATGATTTCGACTTTTCGCAGTCTTAGTTTATTACAGTAAAACAGGACGCCGAGGAGATCTGCCGACCAAAATTCCCCCGAACATCCCGAATGATTTTTATATCAGCCGCTCATCTGAGAAGCGTTTATTTCAGTAACATGAACGCGTTTTATATCTGCACCCAGTTGCATAAGCTTTTCGTCTATGCACTCGTAGCCTCTTTCGATAAAGTGGATATTTTCAATTTCAGTAGTGCCCTTTGCGGCAAGTCCTGCGATTATCATAGCTGCTCCTGCTCTGAGGTCGGTAGCGACAACGGGAGCGCCTTTTAGCTCGCCTGTACCCTGAATAACAGCTACGGTTCCGTCTACGGAGATATCTGCGCCCATTCTTCTAAGCTCTGAAACATACCTGAATCGGTTGTCAAAAATATCGTCGGTAACTATGCTTGTACCATCGGCAAGAGTGAGAAGCGTAGAGAACTGAGGCTGCATATCTGTAGGAAACCCGGGGTGAGGCATTGTTTTAAGCGAGGTTTTCATCAGTGGACCGTCTATAAATACCCTGACGCTTTCGTCGTTCTCAACAACGGAAACTCCTACCTTTCTGAGCTTTGCGGTAATTGATTCAAGGTGCTTGGGAATAATATTCTTTATAAGAACATCGCCTCTCGTAGCGGCGGCAGCTACCATATAAGTTCCGGCTTCGATCTGGTCGGGAATGATACCATAGGTGATCCCCTTGAGATGATCGACGCCTCTTACCTTGATAACGTCTGTTCCGGCGCCTCTTATATCTGCGCCCATCGAGTTTAGGAAGTTGGCAAGGTCTACTATATGCGGTTCCTTGGCGGCGTTTTCGATAATAGTCAGACCCTTTGCCTTTACAGAAGCCATTATAGCATTTATCGTTCCGCCTACTGTGTTGAAATCAAAGTATATCTGCGAGCCGATCAGCCGGTCAGCTATGCAGTGAACTTCTCCGTTTTCGATATCATCGGTCGCTCCAAGACATCTGAAAGCCTTCAGATGCTGGTCGATAGGTCTGTCGCCAAGATCGCAGCCGCCCGGCATAGCGACGTAGGCTTCATGAAAACGACCGAGAAGCGTTCCCAGAAAATATGTGGACGCTCTCATTGAACGAGCCAGCTCATAGGGAACTCTTGGGATCTTTATTCCTCTTGTATCAAAGGAAACGGTGTTTTTGTTGATAAGTCTGATGTCCGCTCCCATAGATTTAAGTATTTTCATACAGATAGTAATATCGCTTATTTCGGGAACGTTTTCAAGCACACACGGCTCGTCGCATAAAATCGTTGCGGCTACCAGTGCTACAGCAGCATTTTTTGCTCCGCTTATATTGACCTCTCCGTGCAGGGGGATACCGCCGTTTATAACAAACTTATCCAAAGTTGTACACACTCCTTAATTTTACGGATGTTTTACTGTAAAACACCCGTATATTATAGCACAGAAATCAGGAAAATAAAAGCATAAATAAAAAAATTCTCTGAAATGATTTAAAATCACTAACATTATATAGAAAAATAAGTACAAAATCACAGCTATTTTTCTGTGCAAGAAAAATATTTATAGACAAACAGTAATAATACTGAAAAATTCTTTGGTAAAAACATTAATACTTCTAATAGTTTACCACAAACGTTTAAAAAAATCAATAGTAAACGGAATAAAATTCGCAGTTTTCGATAATTTTCTTTGATTTTTATTATGTTTGTAATCAAAAAGTAATTGATACGGTGAGTTTAATTGGACAGTTGTTACCTAGCGGCAATCAATGTAAGCGCTTTGTAACTATTTGAGTACAATTTTTTTCACACTTGACCTTTTTGGCGGTGTGTGATATACTCGGAAATAGCGGAGGGAAGTGCTTGAATGGATAAAAGGAACATAATATGGGGGTCTGTTTTTGCTGTTTTGATACTTATATGCGCAGGATTTCTGCTAATTAGAAACGGACGGAAAGGCGAGCTGTACGCCGAGATCTATTCCGAAGGAGCGCTTGTTAAAGAAATAGATGATATTTCAGGGCAGGACCTTGAAAAGTTTACTGTAAAGACAGATAACGGTTATAACACAGTATGCTGGCAGAATAACGAGATATGGATATCTGACGCAGACTGCGCAAATCACGACTGTATCAATTACGGCAGGCTTTCGCACGAAGGTTCGATAATTTGCGCTCCTCACAGATTGGCGGTCACAGTTAAGGAGAAGCAAGGCTGAGCCTTTTCGGATAGTATCCGTAAAAATTGAAGGGAGTACATATTTCACGCGGGAATATGGAAATAAAATGAGATCGAGAAAAATTGCACTGACCGGAGTGCTTGCGGGATTGGCTCTTGCGGTTTTTACTATCGAAGCACAGCTTCCTCCTATCTGGATACCGGGAGTCAAGCTTGGGCTTTCAAACGTTGTTACGCTTATAGCAATGCTGATGATCTCAAGGAGATCGGCAGGGGCTGTACAGCTTATAAGAATAGTTCTGGGAGCAGTTTTCTGCGGAACTGCCGCATCTTTTATGTTCTCTCTTTTCGGAGGAGCGGCGGCATTTGCGGTAATGGCGCTTACTGTGAATATTATGGACAGACGGCAGATATGGGCGGTATCGGTACTGGGCGCTGCTGCTCACAGTCTTGGGCAGCTTGCTGCAGCGTACATACTTATAGAAAATACTGCGGTGATTTCACTTCTGCCTGCTTTGCTGATATGCTCGGTAATAACGGGTGCGCTTACGGGCGCTGTTGCTCAAAGGCTGTGGTTTTCGCCGCTTAGGGACAGGCTAGTTCAGAAATAAACGCCGAAGAGTAAGCTTACTGCGCTTCCTTCGGCGTTTGATATTTACAGTGTCGTTTGCCCGTCTTTGAGTATTCCCAGATGATCATAAGCAAGCTGAGTTGCGCAGCGGCCTCTGGGAGTTCTTGAAATAAAACCAAGCTGCATGAGATACGGCTCGCAGACGTCTTCAAGGGTAACGGCTTCTTCTCCTATTGCAGAAGCCAGAGTATCAAGACCTACCGGACCTCCGCCGTAACCTTTAATTATCATACTTAGCATTCTCCGGTCAAGATTATCAAGACCCAGTCTGTCTACCTCCATGCGGTCAAGAGCTATCTTAGCAATATCCTTAGTTACCTTTCCGTTTCCCATAACCTCCGCAAAGTCCCGTACCCTTTTCAGAAAGCGGTTGGCTATTCTCGGAGTTCCTCTGGAGCGTGAAGCAAGCTCCAGAGCTCCTTCCCTGTCGCAGGGAACGCCGAGTATCACAGCGGAGCGCATTATTATTTCGCACAGCTGTTCAGGACTGTAAAGCTCCAGACGTTCAATAACTCCGAACCTGTCCCTGAGCGGGGAGGTAAGCTGCCCTGCTCTGGTAGTCGCTCCTACAAGAGTAAACTTATTCAGTTCTATTCGTATAGATCTGGCCGCAGGGCCTTTTCCCATAATAATATCAAGAGCGTAATCCTCAAGAGCCGGATAGAGAACTTCTTCTACCTGTCTTGAAAGTCTGTGTATCTCGTCGATAAAAAGCACATCGCCTTTTTCCAGATTGGTAAGTATAGCTGCAAGATCTCCCGGCTTTTCTATAGCAGGGCCTGAAGTCGTTCGTATATTTACGCCCATTTCGTGAGCGATTATGGTTGAAAGAGTGGTTTTTCCAAGCCCCGGAGGTCCGTACAGAAGTATATGGTCAAGACTGTCGCCGCGTTTTTTTGCCGCCTGAATATAGACCGAAAGGTTCTCCTTTACCTTTTCCTGACCTATATATTCAGCAAGGGTCTTCGGACGGAGATTTATCTCAAAATCGTCGGTAGTATCGGCTTCGGTCTGCTTCGTAGCGACTATTCTGTTTTCTATATCAAAATCGCCTTTTTCAATCATTTCAATGTCCTTTCCTGAGGCTCTGACCGTTTTACGGCTCGATGTCCTGTTTGGTTTCGTTCAGACCGAACTGAGTCAGGGTTATATCTATTGTATCTGTATCCGCAAAAACCGGAGTATACTGGGCGAGAACGGCTCCGTTGCCTTCGTCGTAAAAGGAAACAGCGGCTGAAAGATCCTTCCAGTTTATGATCATAAGATAGCTTCCCTCAAATCCCTTGGGAGCGGGAAACGCTTTGCTGGAACTGAGTGCAGAGCCTGCGGCTGCCTCGTAAACTCCCGTCTGTGAATTTAACAGACCTCCCAGAGAGGCGGTGATTTTTTTAGTCAGTGCGGCATAGGCTTCGTCGGAAAACGAATCTCCGGAGTATCCCGCCGTCTGCATATAGCTGTTCACCTGGTTTTCAGACAGTGCGTAGACGGTCAGCTTGTCAGGCTCAGAAAGCTCTGCCTCTGCAACCGACGTATAAAATTCGGCAATATCCTCATCTGAAAGGCCAAGCTCTTCCGCAGAAATCTCTTTTGCTGTGGTCTGTGTCAGGGAGGTAAGCTCATAGGCACATGAACGCATAAAATCTTCGGGGATTATTTTTTCCGAGCCTGACGCTTTAGACGAGTTTACGCTGTCCTTATCCGAGCTTCCGTCCTTTTTATCGCAGGCGGAGAAAGAAAGCGCCATAACAGCCGCCGCTGCAAGTATAAGTAGTTTTTTCATTGCTTTACCGTATGCTCCCTTACGGAGCATTATCCTTTCATAATTGAATTCAAAACCTTGCCAGTCCTATCAGAGCCTTTTTGATAAGCTCCTCGACGGGCAGCTGTGGGTCAAGCTGAGCGATTGCTCCTGCCGCCTCTGCCGCAGAATATCCGAGCACCTCCAGCGCCGTTATCGCCTCTCCTATATTTCCGCCTGCCATAGGTACAGCTGCGGAAGCCTGTCCTCTGACAGAGATAGTTTCGCCGGCTACCTTGTCCTTGAGTTCAAGGCATATGCGCTCGGCGGTCTTTTTGCCTATTCCCTTTACCTGAGTAAAGGATCTTGAATCGGAGGTTGCGACAGAAAGCGCAAACTGCTGAGGGTTCATTGCCGACAGTATGGCAAGTCCTGCCTTAGGGCCTACTCCGGATACTGAAATAAGCAGTCTGAAAGCTCTCAGTTCTTCCTTGTCCGCAAAGCCGAAAAGCTCTACGGCGTCATCTCTTACGCTCATATATGTAAGCAAAGTGACTTTTTCTTCGCCGGCTATCTTTTGCAGCGTAGAAAGGGTCGTTTTACAGGCGTAGCCTACTCCGCCGCATTCCACCACGGCAAGCTCCGCTTCGGTATGTATAAGTTTTCCGCTCAGTGAATATATCATTTTTATAGCCCCATTTGATATGGGTTTCCTCGCTTTCAGATATTTTATTTAAGTCCTGCCTTGTCCATGATCCTCCTGCTGTTTACCGAAAGACCGTGCGTAATGGCGATAGCTACGGCGTCGGCAGTGTCGTCGGGCTTTGGGACTGATTTCAGATGAAGCATTGTTCTTGTCATTTCCTGCACTTGTTTTTTCTCCGCTCTGCCGTATCCTACTATTGAGCATTTGACCTGAAGAGGAGTATACTCATATATGGGTATACTTTTTTGTATTGCAGGAAGAAGCGTAACTCCTCTTGCCTGAGCAACGTCGATAGCGGTTTTTTCATTTGAGTTGAAAAATAGCTTTTCTATGCCAAGCTCGTCCGGAGAGTATGTATCTATTATCTCACACATATCGTCGTATATGGTTTTCAGACGTTTATTGAAGGGCATATCCGCGCCTGTCGTTATAGCTCCGAAGCCTGCAACGGAAAATACTCCTCCGCTGTAATCCAGCACTCCGTAGCCGACTATTGCATACCCCGGGTCGATTCCGAGAATACGCAAAAATATCCCCTCCTATCCGATAATTTCTTCTATAAATATTATAGCATATATTCAAAGAAAAATCAAGTACGAATGTTCACATATAAAGCAAAAAAGCCGCTCCGCAGAAACGGAAACGGCTTTAGGGTTATTCTTCCGGTGAAAACTGATCCTTGCCTACTCCGCAGAGGGGGCATACATAATCCTCGGGAACGTCCTCCCATTTGGTTCCGGGAGCAACTCCGCTGTCGGGATCTCCGGCTTCTGGGTCGTAGATATAACCGCAGATTTCGCATACATACTTCATAGCTTACCTCCTGAAAATATTTTTTTACAGCTTTGGACTATAACTATATTATATCACGATCTGTAAAAATTACAAGAAGATTTTCTGATTTGTTATGTAAAATATACAAATAAGCTGAAAAGTACATTTTATTGTACACAACTAATGAAATTTTCAAAAAAAAGTCTTGCATTTATATACAACTTGTGGTATAATAAATAAAAAAGAAGCGCTATATCTGAGATTCTGAATTAATGTACTGATCAGGAAAGGGAGGCGAGCCCGTGTCCGCTGCTGAAAGGCAGAGATACGGCATGGGAGGTTTATATGAGATGTCCGTTTTGCAATTATGAAGATACAAAGGTTATTGATTCCCGTCCCAGCGAGGGCAAAAAAAGGCGCAGGCGCGAATGTACCAACTGCGGCAGAAGGTTTACTACTTATGAGGTAGTTGAAAAGCCGCTGCTTATGGTTTACAAAAGAGACGGAAGCTTTGAGCCTTTTGACAGAATGAAGCTTCTTAAAGGACTCCAGAGCGCAATAAAAAAGCGCCCTGTCAGCGTAGACGATATAAACGCCCTTGTGGACGATATAGAAAATACCTATGCTAACGCCATGCAGACCGAAACTACTACCAGCGAGATCGGCGATAAAGTGCTTCAGGAGCTGAAAAAGCTGGATCATGTGGCGTATGTGCGGTTTGCGTCGGTTTACAAGGATTTTAATGACGTAGATTCCTTTATTCAGATAATATCCGAGCTTTCTGACGAAAACGATCAAAAGTAAACCGCGTAAATAACAGCCTGTTAATAAAACGGGCGGACACAGCTGACCCTATTCTTACGCAGCACAATGCTGTTTTTGAATAGGCGGTTTTGTCCGTCCGTTATTTTTTATATTGAGCGTTGAGCTGGGTATTGTTTTCAGTTCTGCGCTGCCGATCGCGCTTTGAAAAGACGCAGCCGCAGTAATCCTGACGGTAAAGTCCGTACTGTGACGACAGTTCTATAGAACGCTTGTAGCCGTTTTTCTTTTTAAAATCCGAGGGAAGGCTTTTTACGCTGTATATTTCTGACAGCTCAGAAGCGGTTTCATTTAGTTTTTGAGCGTTTTTGTACGGCGATATAGAAAGGGTAGTTGTGAAATAATCAAAGCCTTTTTCCGCTGCCAGACGTGCGGCGCTTTCAAGCCTCAGACGGTAGCAAATAAAGCAGCGCTCTCCGCCCTCCTCAGCTTCTTCAAGACCTTTTACCGCATTGAGAAATTCTTCCGGACGGTAGCTTCCTTCTATAAAGCTTATTTTATTTTCAGCCGGAAATTCGGAAATAAACCGCTTCTGCTCCTCGACCCGCTTTCTGTATTCTTCTTCAGGATAAATATTCGGATTATAATAATAAACAGTGATACTGAAAAATTCAGATAGATATTCCAGAGTATATGACGAGCAGGGCGCACAGCAGCTGTGAAGCAGCAATGACGGCGTTTCTCCGCCTTTTTCAAACTTTGAGATCAGATCGTCAAGCTGTTTCTGATAATTTATTTTAACCGTATTTGACATATTTATACTACCTTTCGATAAAGCTGCATTTATTGTAGCACATCTTTCAATAAAAATCAAACTTTACGAATAAATTTATTAAGCCTGCGCAAAATAATTCCAAAGAAATTTAAACGGAGGGATCAGCTTGAGCAGAGCTACTAAAATTCTTAAAAATACCCCAAGCGTAATATCTTCCGCTGCTATCGGCGGAAAGATGGAAAGCCAGGGGCCTTTAAGCGATTATTTTGACAAGATAAACGAGGATCCGTATATGTCGGCAGACACTTTTGAAAAGGGAGAAAGCCAGCTTCAGAAGCAGGCGGTGATTCATGCCGTTCAGAAAGCGCGGCTGTCCTATGATGATATAGACGTTATGTTTGGAGGCGATCTGCTCAATCAGTGCGTAGGAACGACTTACGGGATCAGGGATTTTGAAATACCCTTTCTTGGAATTTACGGAGCCTGTTCCACAATGGCGGAGGGACTGCTTATGTCCTCGGTTTTCGTTGACGGAGGCTATGCAGATAAAGCGCTTGCAGTTACCTCCTCTCATTTCTGTACTGCGGAAAGACAGTACAGGTTTCCCCTTAATTACGGAGGACAGCGTACTCCGACTTCCCAGTATACCGCGACTGCCGGGGGAGCGCTGGTGGTGTCCGGGAAAGAGAATCCTCCCTATGTCAGAGCCTGTACAGTAGGAAAAATCGTGGATCTGGGAGTATCAGACGCAAATAATATGGGGGCGGCAATGGCTCCTGCGGCATTTGAAACAATAAATCAGTTTTTTAAGGATACGGGTAAAAAGCCCTCTGATTTCGACGCTATCGTAACGGGAGATCTCGGCAAGGTAGGAAGTCGTATCCTCTGCGAGCTGTTTGAAAGGGAAAATATAAATATCCGTGATAATCACAAGGACTGCGGACTTATGCTGTATTCCTTTGAGAACCAGGACGTTCATGCCGGTGCAAGCGGCTGCGGCTGTGCAGGAAGCGTTCTCTGCGGATATTTCCTGCCTAAGCTGAGAAGCGGAGCGATCAGGAATATTTTATTTACGGCAACGGGTGCGCTTATGTCGCCGACAGTTAATCAGCAGGGCGAATCTATACCCTCCATCGCTCATTCGGTTTGGCTCTCTCATGAGAGCGGAGAAGATCAATAAGGAAGGAAGTCATAAGCAATGGAATATTTATGGGCATTTTTAATAGGCGGACTTTTCTGCGCCGTCGGACAGATATTGATAGATTATACAAAGCTTACTCCAGCCAGGATACTTGTAGCGTATGTTGTCGGCGGAGTAATTTTGGGAGCGCTGGGTCTTTACAAGCCGATAATAGATAAGGCCGGCGGAGGAGCTACCGTTCCTCTTACAGGCTTCGGTTATCTGCTTGCGGACGGTGTAAGGAAAGCGGTTGACGAAAACGGTTTTCTCGGAATTTTTACCGGAGGACTTACTGCGGCAGCGGCGGGAATATGCGCGGCTATAGTATTCGGATTTATTACGGCACTGTTTTCAAGAAGTACGCCGAAAAGCTGACAAGGAATATAAATAAAGGACGGCAGTAAAAGTTCTGCCGTCCTTTTGTAATGTGTAGCTTTAATTACTGTAAATAAGAAAAATTATTTGTTATTTCCCAGCGGGTAGATCTTGTCGGGTATCATCTCAAGCATTGCCTTTGAAGCTTCCTGAGTAAGGTTGTAGCAGTACCATTCTCCGTTTTCCTGCGGTTCCATCCATACCATTACGCCGTTCCAGCCCTTTTCGTAGGCGGTCTTGTATTTTTCAGTAAGAGTCAGCTTGCATTGTTTTTCGTCATCGTTGGAGGTTTCGCCTACAACGCAGGGCTTTGATGCAGCCAGACCGAATTCTTCGGGAGTAACGGTAAACGGGAAGCCGTACCATTGTCTTTGCCACATATAATAATGAGTACTGTAGAAATCCAGATAAGCCTTATCGTTTCCGGTAAGCTCCTTCAGATATTCATCGGATACCTTATTGCCGTCATACTTATCAGAGTTATATTTTATTATTCCTATCCCTACTGTAACCAGCGTATCGCATTTTTCATGTATTACAGCGGCGCATTTTCCGAAAAAGTAGGAAAGATTATCCCAAGGTATATTGCCGCATTCCTCGTTTTCATATACCCAGTCAGGCTCATTCATAATATCAATTGAGAAAAGGTATTCGTTATCGCCGTATCTTTTGCAAAATTCGCCCACATATTTCTCTGCAAATTCATCACAGGTCTCCTTATTGCTTACAAGCGCCCGCCACTTATCTCCGCTTCCGTTGTCGCCGCCCTTGAAGTGGTCAAAGGAAAGCAGTGTAGCCATAACGTAGACCTTGTGCTTTTTGGCGATCTCAAATAGTTTATCTAGGTTTTCCCAGTGAACCGCTTTTATTTCCTTAATGCCGCCTGTTGTTTTAAGGCGTACGATATTTTCGCCCTGACAATTTACCCATATCCTAGTGCAGTTTATACCGTCCTCGGCAAGCTGTGCAAATGTTTTATCCCAGAACGCTTCGTCCATATCTCCGCCGAAATCGTTCCATTTTTGCCACGGGGTATTGACTCCGTTTATCCACAGCTCTTTACCGTCAACCATGAATTTCGTTCCGTCGACGGTAACTCTTGCTGACGGTTCGTCGGACTTTTTGTCCTCTGATTTTCCGCAGCCGGCGGCAGTACAGGTCATTACCGCAGCCATAGCAAAGGAAAACAGGCGCTTGAGTATTCTTTTGTTCATATTTACGCTTACAGACGTTGGCTCTGCAAGCTTCCTCCGTTTCATATGTATTTTTATTCGGTTTAGCTATTTAACATAATAGCATAAATAGTCTATAAAATCAATAGTCTGCGCATAAAAAAAGCTGCGCTCAGTTTATTTGAACGCAGCTTTGCATCAGCTGTTCAGATATTTTTCCGCCGATGAAACGGCAGCTGCTCCGTCAGCGGCGGCAGTTACGATCTGTCTGAGCGGCTTTGTGCGTATATCTCCTGCGGCGAATAGTCCCGGCAGAGAGGTCTCGCAGTTTTCCCTTGCAATAATAAAACCCTGCTTGTCCAGCTCAGCAAGTCCTTTCAAAAGCTCCGACTGAGGCGAAATTCCGATTGCTATAAAAACACCGTCGGTATTGATAAAAGAAGACGAACCGTTTTGATCCAAGCGTATGCCGGATACTTTATTATCTCCGGTTACCTCCGTTATTGTACTGTTAAAAACAAGCTGAATATTAGGGGCTTCATTGATCCTGATCTGAAGCGCTCTTCCTGCTCTCAGCTTGTCACGCCTGTGAACCAGATATACCTGACGGGCAATTTTTGATAGATAAAGCGCTTCCTCGGCGGCGGTATTTCCTCCGCCGACTACGGTAACTGTCTTATTCTTGAAAAATGCTCCGTCGCATACCGCACAGTAGCTTACTCCGCTGCCTGCAAGCCGCTGCTCGCCCTCGGCGCCGAGCTTTTTTCTGACTGCTCCGCAGGCGGCGATAACTGTTTTCGCACTGTAGGTTTCTTTATCGCATTTTACAGAAAAGATCCCGTTTTCCTTGCGTATTTCCAGTACATTGTCCTGAATAAAACTGGTATTGCAGGCTTCGGCGTGTTCTCTCAGCTTTATTGACAGTTCGCTTCCTGTGGTGCTTATAAAGCCGGGATAATTATCTATCTCGGAGGTATTTATTATCTGTCCGCCGCTCAATGCCGATTTTTCAATAACGCAAAAATCCAGCATTGCCCTCGAAGCATAAATAGCCGATGTCAGTCCGGCTGCTCCCGCTCCGATTATTATTATTTCTTTTATTTTCATCTTTCTGCATTTTTAAAAATTTCGAGGATCTCTTCTTTTGAAATAAGTCCAACGGATTTTTGAACAGGCTGTCCGTTTTTAAATATCATAAAAGTAGGTATGCTCATAACTCCGTATTTTTCCGCCAGTTCGTTCTGACTGTCGATATCTATTTTTACAGCCTTTGCTTTTTCGGACAGTTCGGCTGCGGCTTCTTCAAATATCGGAGAGAACATTTTGCAGGGGCCGCACCACGCCGCCCAGAAATCAGCAAGGACCGGAACTGAGCTTTCAAGCACCTCTTTATTAAAATTATCCTTTGTAACATTTATTATCATAGCTTATTAACGCTCCTTTTATATAAATTTTTCTTTTCTTTATATTTTATTTTCCCCTGTTTTTGCTTTTATATTCGGATAATTTAAAGGATACTGCGTTTAATAGCTATAAATACTTTTTGCCTAAAATATGTCGAAAAATGTCGGAAATAAAATACATTTATTGTAAAAATGCACAAATTATAATGAGGCATTTAGACATATTTATAGAAATTAAGACATATATCTGAATTTTACAACAAAAATTATTGCTTTTGAAAATAATCTATTGTATAATTATAACATTGAAATCAAAAACAAGAAGTTATTATAAATACAGGCTCATTATTATTCTGAGTTTAACAGGTGAAGTAACGATTTTAAGAATGTCAGCTTTGTAGATACTGAACTTCTCGGAAATTTAGAATAAGAAATCAGAGGAGTTTTTGTTGTGCAGATAAACAGCTTTGAAGACAATAGCAAGCCGTATTCTGAATATCTTGTACGGCGTCAGCTTGGGGAAAGAACAATTGCCAAGTATTTAAGAGATGTTAAACAATTCTATGATTTTGCGGACGGCGGAAAGATCGATTTTAATTTGGTTTTACAATATAAAGACTATCTTTCGGCAGTTTACAAAAGCGGAACTGTAAATTCATATCTTATCTCTCTTAACCTTTATATGCAGTGGTGCGGCAGGAGCGATCTGAGAATGGCTCTTATAAAATGCCAGAAAATTTATTACAGTCCATCTGAGCTTTCGCGTGAGGAGTATGTAAAAATGCTTGAATGCGCTTTAGCTCACGGAGAGGAAAAATGGTATCTTATTATGAGATGTCTGGGAAGCATGGGAATACGAGTCGGAGAGCTGAAGTTTATTACAGTGCAAAGTTTGGAAAGCGGCTGTACGGAAATTTATCATAAAGCGAAGCTGCGTCATGTGCTTATACCTGAAAAGCTGCGATGTTCTTTAGAGGAATACTGCGTCAAAACAGGGATTTGCAGCGGAGAGATATTTATGAACAAGAAGCGTACCGCTCCGACTGACAGTTCTGTAGTCTGGCGGAATCTTAAGCGGATCGCAGGGTATTCGGGAATTGAAGTATCGAAGGTTTATCCTCATAATTTCAGGCATATGTTTGCAAGAGAATATATGAAAACCTTTAATAATCTTGTGGAACTTGCAGATATTCTGGGTCACAGCTCAATAGAAACTACCAGAATATATACAAAAGCTTCAAAGGAAACCCAGAGGAGAAGATTGGAAAGCCTTGATCTGTAAAATGCAAGATAATACAACATTAAATTGCGTTTGTCAACCCCTTTTTGCAGATAAAATCAGATAAATTGTCAATATACCCGTCAAGGCTGTGAGATGATCCGGCTTTTACGGGTATATTTCTGGGTTTTCAATACAAAAATGCAATATAATGTTGTATAATGTGACTATGGTCTAACAGCTCTGATAAGTAAGGTGGACTTATCAGAACGCATTATAATTATATAAGCAGAGCGCATTGAACGCTGCGCAAGATTAATAACAGAGGAGGAAGATAATAATGCATGATCCTGGGAAAGGTTGTACAGTCATAAACCTTATTTTTCAAGAGGAGATCAAGCTAAGCTTCGGAAAAATAACAGGGATAAGCTTATCAGGTTCAGAGATAAATAAGCACGGCTCTGAAAAGTCATGGGATACCGGCAGCGTACTTAAAAAGCTTATGCGGATAATATCCCTTTTTAAATTTGCAGAAAAATAAGCATATAAAAAGACTGCCTATGCTGCTTTCATACAGGGGCAGTCTTTACGGTACTGTAAAGTATTCAGAGATCCTGAAGATCGGCGTCGGGAATATCGTTTTCAAGATTATCTCTTGCAAGATCGTTGTCGATAACGGCGTATACTTCGGATATAGGCTTATCTATCTCACCTGTGATCACATCGTAATTTGCGGCATTTCCTTTGGAAAACGGCTGAGTATGAAAGACCTTCAGAGAGGGAGGCTCTGTACCGGCAATAATAGGGTTGGCGCGGATTTTTCCGTGCTTTGCTTTTCCTTGGATCTCCGGTACCTCGGGAGGTCTTTTCTTAGGTGGTATATCGGTTATTTCAGGACGCTTCATTCCTTGCTTTGACATATCGTTCACCATGCTTCTCCGGTCGGAAGCATATCTCCTTTCACTGTATTTTTTCTGTTTAATATGGAATTATAATAAAGCTGATTTTAAGCTTTATGGTTTGTAAATAGTTTGCCCTTGCATGTTCGGCTATATTCCGGCAATAAAAGGAAGCCTTATGTAAAAACTGCGATAAAATAATTTTTATCAGCGCCTTGACAAACTTAGAACATAATGATATAATTTAATAGATAAAAGCACAAAAGCATTAAAGCGGAGGCGTTTCTATGAAGATCGGAATAGTTGGACTCGGACTTATCGGAGGTTCGCTTGCGAAAGCGATAAAGAAAAATACAGACTATATCTGTTTCGGGATCGATATAAACAAAACTACTGTAGCCGCGGCGCTGTCGCAGGAGGCTATTGACGGTGAAATTTCCGTTGACGGATTGGACAGGTGCGACGTAGCCGTAATATGCCTGTATCCTCAGCAGACTATAGATTTTATAAGGGAGAACAAAAAACGTTTCAAAAAGGGCGGAATAGTTATAGATACCTGCGGCGTAAAGGGAGAGATAGTGACTGCTTCAGAAAAGCTTCTTGCTGATGAGGGAGTTCGTTTTCTCGGCTGTCATCCTATGGCGGGACGGGAATTTTCGGGTTTTGCGTATTCTGTGGACAATCTTTTTGAAAAGGCAAGCTTTATTATGACGCCTACCGAC
Organism: Hominimerdicola intestinalis; assembly: GCF_054655215.1. Classification (NCBI taxonomy): domain Bacteria; kingdom Bacillati; phylum Bacillota; class Clostridia; order Eubacteriales; family Oscillospiraceae; genus Hominimerdicola; species Hominimerdicola intestinalis. The sequence continues at coordinate 6,064 of NZ_BAAHNZ010000006.1, read as the reverse complement.
AATACGCCTATGTCTGCGGTAAAGGAAATCTCAAAGCTTGCATATAATATTGGCTTTGCAAAATGCGTTGTAGCGTCCCCTGATGAGCATGACGAGGTAATAGCTTTTACATCGCAGCTTGCTCATATCGTATCGAGCGCCTATGTCAAAAGTCCCAGCCTTATGAAGCAGGCTGGTTTTTCGGCAGGCAGCTTCAAGGATCTTACACGGGTAGCAAAGCTTAACGAGGATATGTGGACTACGCTTTTTATGATGAACAAAAAACCTCTGGTCAGTGAAATATCACATATAATAAAGTGCCTTGAGGACTACCGAAGCGCTATAGAAAACGAGGATCACGATAGGCTTCACAGCCTGCTTAAAGAGGGCAGGGAGCTTAAAGAGATAAGCAATGCAGCTCAAAGGTAAGATCGATTGGATAGCTTTGAAATAGGGTTTATCGGCAATTCGGACGGACGCAGAATTTCTTTTTGTTAAAACAGCGCGGCGGTGCAGTTTGACTTGGAGAGGTCTGAGTTTGTCCGATTTTTTATGGGGTTACCGAAGCACAGCTTATTTTTTGTTTTACTGCGCTTGTAATACGGCTCAGGGTATGTTAAACTGTATAAAAGAGCTTAGCAGGAGGTTTACGCTTATGTATAGGATATTTCTTGTAGAGGACGATCCGGCAATGGCAGCGGCAGTTGAGAAGCAGCTGAAGCAGTGGGGTTTCGAGGTGAAGCGAGCGGAGAATTTTCAGAACATTACAGCCGATTTTGCTGCCTGTGATCCTCATCTTGTACTGATGGATATTATGCTTCCGTTTTTTAACGGCTATCACTGGTGTACGGAGATAAGGAAAATTTCAAATGTTCCGGTTGTATTTATTTCCTCGGCTTCTGATAATATGAATATAGTAATGGCTATGAATATGGGAGGGGACGACTTTATAGCCAAGCCTTTTGATATAAATGTGCTTATAGCAAAGTTACAGGCGGTTCTGAGAAGAACCTATGTTGTTGCCGGAAAAATTCCTGTTTATGAGCATAAGGGCGCGGTTCTGAATCTTAACGACGCAACTCTGTTTTACGGCGGAAATAAGATAGAGCTTACCCGTAATGATTTCAGAATAATGCAGACGCTTATGGAAAACAGGGGCAAGGTCGTAAGCCGTGATACTCTTATGATAAGGCTGTGGGAAAACGATTCGTATGTTGAGGAAAATACTCTTACCGTAAATATTACAAGGCTGAGAAGAAAGCTGGAAGCGGCGGGGCTGAAGGATTTTATAAAGACTAAGGCGGGCAGCGGATATATAATTGAATGAATATATGCTTATTATTTGCAGAAATGCCCTGAGAGGAGGACGGACTGAAAATATGAACACATTAAAAATACTGATAAAATATCTTGGCGAGCATATTGCCGTTACAGCTTCTTTTATAGTATTTGCGGCGGTTTTTGCAGGAGTGCTTTCGCTTTATGAGCTTGAAGCCGAGGCGGTGATCTACGCTTCCGGACTTTGCTTGACAATCGGTTCTATAGTTTTTACAGTATGCTTTATAAGGCATATGCGCAGGCACAAAGAGCTTGAAATTATAAGAAAAAATGCCGTTCTTCTTGCAGACAGCCTGCCGGAAAGCAGATCTCTTATCGAGAGCGACTATAGGGAAATAATAAGCTCAGTTATGCTTTCCTGCAACGAGAGGCTTACCGAGCTGGAAACAAAGCGAGCAGAGAGCGTTGATTTTTATACCGCTTGGATACATCAGATAAAAACTCCTATAGCCGTTATGAGAATGATATTGCAGCAGGAGGATAAGCCGGAAAACAAGGAGCTTTTATCTCAGCTGTTCAGGATAGAGCAGTACGCTGAAATGGTTTTATGCTATTTGCGCCTTGACAGCTCATCCAATGACCTTGTGCTGAAAACCTATAGGCTGGACGATATAATAAAGCAGGCTGTAAGAAAATACGCAGCGCAGTTTATCGGAAAGAAAATAAGGCTTGAATACAGCGGTACACAAGCCGTGGCGCTTACAGACGAAAAATGGCTGGGATTTATAATAGAACAGGTTCTTTCAAATGCAGTTAAGTATACCGATAAGGGAAAAGTAACGGTTTCGGTAGAGAATAATATTCTGTGTATTTCGGATACCGGAATAGGTATTGCACCGGAGGACCTTCCGAGAATATTTGAAAAGGGCTATACGGGTTATAACGGAAGGGCGGATAAAAAAGCCACAGGACTGGGACTGTATCTTTGCAGGAAGGCGGCGGAAAAGCTGAATCACAGGATCTATGCCGAATCAGAGATCGGAACGGGTACGAGGGTTTACATTGACATGAACAGGAGCAGACTTGAAATTGAATAGACCTTACAAAAATGTAAGACAGACAGGCTGAAATGTAAGACGGATAGATTTTAATATTATGCGGTACAAGTTATAATTAAGCTGTAATAAAAAAATAGGAGGCAGCTAAAATGTCAATACTTGAGGTAAGAAGCCTTAAAAAAATTTATACCACACGTTTCGGCGGCAATCAGGTCACCGCTCTTTCAGACGTTTCCTTTTCTGCGGAGGAGGGAGAATATGTAGCGATAATGGGCGAGTCCGGCTCGGGAAAAACTACCCTGCTGAATATTCTTGCGGCGCTTGATAAACCCACGTCGGGTGAGGTAATACTTGACGGGATAAATCTTACGTCAGTCAGCGACCGTGAAATATCGGCGTTTAGAAGAGATAACCTTGGCTTTGTTTTTCAGGATTTCAATCTTCTGGACAACTTTACCTTGCAGGATAATATCTTTCTGCCGCTGGTGCTTGCGGGAGAGAAGTATGCTCAGATGAAAATACGGCTTTCGCCTATTGCCGAAAAGCTTAGGATCACAGAGCTTCTGAACAAGTTTCCCTATGAGGTTTCGGGAGGTCAGAAGCAGCGAGCCGCCGTTGCGAGGGCGCTTATTACCTATCCGAAGCTGGTGCTTGCTGACGAGCCTACCGGCGCTTTGGATTCCCGTGCGTCTGACGGACTTCTGAAGCTGTTCGGAGAAATAAACGCCGACGGTCAGACGATACTTATGGTTACTCATTCCGTAAAGGCTGCAAGCCATGCGGGAAGAGTTTTGTTTATTAAGGACGGACAGGTTTTCCACCAGCTTTACAGAGGAGCCTGTTCAAACGAGGATATGTATCAGAAGATCTCGGATACTCTTACGGTTATCTCAACGGGCGGTGAGCGTGATGAATAAGCTGTTTTATCCGAAGCTGGCGGCGGGCAACATAAAAAAGAATGGAAAAACTTATATCCCCTATATTTTTACAAGTATATTAACCGTCGCTATGTTTTATATAATCCGTTCTCTTTCGCTCAATGAAGGAATAAGCAGTCTTGTAGGTGCAGATTCCATTGCGGTTACCCTTTCTCTCGGAAGCTGGATAGTCGGCATATTTGCAGTTGTTTTTCTGTTCTATACAAACAGCTTTCTGATGAAGCAGAGAAAAAAGGAGCTTGGACTTTACAGTATCCTTGGTATGGAAAAGAAGCATATCGCAAAGGTTATCGGACTGGAAACCGTGTATATCGTTATTATAAGCTTTGCGCTGGGACTTGGACTTGGAATACTGCTCGATAAGGCAATGTATCTTATTATACTTAGAATAATGGACGCAGACGCAGCTCTGGGTTTTTATGTTTCTAAGCGCGCGGCATTGTCTGCGGTCGCACTGTTTTCTGCGATATTCCTGCTTATTTACCTTAATTCGCTTAGGCAGATCCATTTCTCCAAGCCGATAGAGCTGCTAAGAAGCCGCAGCTGCGGAGAAAAAGAGCCGAAAGCAAAATGGATAATAGCATTGCTGGGCTTAGCCTGTCTGGGAGGGGGTTATTATCTTTCGGTCACAACACAGAACCCGGTTTCTGCAATTATGCTGTTCTTTCTGGCGGTAGTGCTTGTTATTATCGGAACATATCTTGTATTTACAGCCGGAAGCATTGTATTCCTAAAGCTTCTGAGGAAGAACAAAAGGTACTATTATAAAACGAGGCACTTTATAAGCGTTTCGGGAATGATCTACAGAATGAAGCAGAATGCGGTGGGTCTTGCCAATATATGTATTCTGTCAACTATGGTTCTTGTAATGATCTCCTCCACAGTTTCAATGCAGATAGGAATGGAGGACATAATAAATCACCGTTATCCGTTCGATATAATGATATATACAAATGCAGACGAAAATAACAGAACGGAAGATACAGCGATCAAGGAGATAGACAAAAGCGGATTGACGATCAAAAAGCAGATCTCATATAGATATGTAAATTTCAGCGCCCTGAGAAACGGCAGCGTTTTTGAGGTAAGAGAGGTCGATGAGAGCGATCTTGAAGATTTCAATAATCTAAACAGCCTGTTTATTATTCCTCTGGCCGATTATAATGAGCTTACCGGAAGCGAAAAGACGCTGGAGGACGACGAAGTATTTGTTTATTCAAACAGCCGGGATAAATACGAAGAAAAAACTCTTACGGTATTTGACAGTACATTCAGGGTAAAGTCATTGATAAGCGATTTTCCGGGAGATGGAATAATGTCGGCTTACATAACCAGCAGTCATTTTGTAATAGTAAAGGATATGGATATCGTCACGGATATATTTGAAAAGCAGAAAAGCATATACAAGGACAATGCGTCTGAAATTAAGCTTTGTATCGGCGCTGACGTCAGCGGAAACGAAGCTGAGCAGACGGAGCTGGTTGATAATATAAGTAACGCCTTGTCAGATTATAATTCCGGGGAAATAAGCTACAGCTATATGGTAGACGGAAAAGCGGGTTCGGAGAAAAGCTTCAGCGCAGTATACGGAGGTTTGCTTTTCCTCGGAATATTTTTAGGCTCGCTGTTTACAATGGCTACTATACTTATTATATACTATAAACAGATCTCTGAGGGCTATGAGGACAAGGAGCGATTTGAAATAATGCAGAAGGTAGGAATGACTGGAGCGGAGGTGAAGCAGGCTATCCATTCTCAGATACTGACGGTATTTTTCCTTCCTCTTATTACTGCTGGAATACACGTTGTTTTTGCTTTCCCAATAATTTCAAAGATACTGTTTCTTCTTAATTTGTATAATACAAGGCTGTATATTGTATGTACCGCAGGCTGCTTTGCAGTATTTGCGCTTATGTATGCATTAATATATTCATTGACGGCTAAGGTATATTATAAAATAGTAAGCAGATAATTTTAGAAATCCAAGCGGATCCGCTTTAAATAAAGCGGGTCCGTTTTTTACTCAGATGCGTAAATAAAGGGATTATCAAAGCTTTTGCTTGACATAGACCGAGGCTTGTGGTAAAATATTAATTGTGTCAGATATTGAAGGTCATATGTAATAATATAAGCAGGAGGAAAAAATGCTGGGATCATACCTTGTCCTGATTGACAGAGAAGATGATAAAAGAGCGTTTGAGTTTTTATATGAAGAAAACTGCGGAAAGATGTTTACGATCGCCTACAATATCTGCAAAAGTGAAGTGCTTGCTGAGGACGCTGTTGCAGACGCCTTTCTTGGTGTAGCAAAAACGTTTTCCAAGTTCAGCAGTCTTGATGAGGAGGATAAAATTCCTTATCTTATTAGAGCGGTCAAAAATTCAGCTCTGAATGTTGTAAGGAGAGAAAAAAACACCAAATATAATACTCCTATTGAAAGTCTTATGTCTGAGGAAGAACCTTCGGTTGACTTTTTTGAGCAGGCGGATCTGAATGAACTTATAAGAGCGGTAAAGACACTTGACGAGAGATATAAATCAGCACTGACCTATAAGATATACTATAATATGTCTATAGACGAGATATCTGACGTAATGGGTGTTTCAAGGCGAACGGTATCATATTACCTAAAAAAAGCTCGTGAAGAAATTGAGCAGAAAATCACCTAACAAAGATAGTTTTGTTGAATAATCAGGAATTTTTCTGACAACAATGTAGTTAAAGGTTATATAATTGCACAAATTTATTGATTTATTTTGTTTAATCTATCGAATCTGAGATTTTCCCCTTGACAAACGGGGAAAAAGGTGA
>NZ_BAAHNZ010000005.1:0-129132 GCF_054655215.1 Hominimerdicola intestinalis | reverse complement strand
GCTCTTCTCTTGAAACGTCAAGCGTTTTAAGTACATCCTCAAGCTCCGGGCCGTACTTCTTTTTTATTTTCCTAAGCTCGTCGTTGCGCTGATTAAGAAAATCATATCTTTTAGGATCTATATCCAGGCTTCCGAGAAGTGATGACAACTCTCCCGCAATATCGGATATTTCTATCTGAGCGGAAGAAAGTCTGGCTGCCAGCGGTTCAAGGTCAGAAAGGATATCGGTATATGCAGAAATATTACCGCTTGCTTCGGAAATTATCTCAGCAGCACCCGAAACTTCGTCGCTGCCGCTTAAAAGCAGATTTGCGGAATAGACGGCTTCCGAAAGAATAACTGCGTTCTTTGATATCTCAAGCTCTTCTTCAATTTTCAAGTCTTCGTCGAGATCAATTTTAAGCGCTTCGATCTCGGAAATTATCTCTTGCAGCTGATTTATTCGCTCGGATTTTCTTCCCGCCGTTATTTTCAATTTATTTATCTGCCTTGCAAGCTCCTGAAGCTCTTTAAACGACTTTCTGTAATCTGTCAGAAGCGCTTCATCATCTGCATAGCTGTCAAGAATATGTATATGCTCCTCGGGAGCCATTAAAAGCTGATTATCATGCTGTCCGTGTATATTGACCAAAAGAGCGCCTATCTCCCGCAGAACCGATACGTTCACGCTTCTTGAGTTAACTCTTGCAATACTTCCGCCGTCTGAATTAATTTCCCTTGAAAGAAAAAGCTGTCCGTCATCAAGCGAAATCCCCAATTCGTTAAGCTTAGCCAACACGGTTATATCCATATCCGTAAATAAAGCGGAAACAACAGCTCTTGAAGCTCCGGTACGAACGATATCCTTTGTAACACGCTGTCCGAGAATTGCGTTGATACCGTTTATAAGGATTGATTTACCCGCACCGGTCTCACCTGTAAATACATTAAAGCTCCCGGTAAATTCTATTGCTGCTTTTTCAATTACAGCCAGATTTTCGATATATAATTCTTTTAACATAGCACACCAGTTCCCTGATTATTTGTTTGTAACTATACTCAGCTCTTTTACCAGTCTTGACGAGTCCTTTTCACTTCTCATAAGAATAAAAATAGTATCATCGCCGGCAATAGTTCCTACAACGTTGTCAAGCTCAGTATTATCAAGCTTTGCACATACCGCCTGAGCCATCCCCACATGACATTTTACAGCTACTATATTCATTGCGTAATCTACGGATATAACTGCATCAGAAAGTATTGTAAGTATCATACTGTCCTTTTTATCAATCGAATCCCGTTTAAGCGCAGGAACAGCATACTTATATTTTCCGGCAGGAGTACAGGTCTTTATTAAAGCAAGTTCCTTTATGTCCCTGGATACGGTAGCCTGAGTTACACTGACCCCGTTTGAGTTAAGCTCCTGCTGCAATTCTTCCTGCGTTCCTATATTTTTTTCAGATACCAGTTTCAGTATCAGATTCTGCCTTTTATTTTTCATATCAGCTCTCCTCGGAAATTCCTTTCAGCGGCTGCATAAGCTTTTTATTTATTGAAGTGAAAAAGCTTCCTCCTGCTATGTCGATAATATCAAGGTGTTCTGAAGCCTTTGAAATTCTTACGCTGTCATCATTGCTGAGCCTGTATACAACGTTTCCGTCAACGTTTACTACGGAATGAGAATTATAGTTGCAGCGGCATTTTACGTCGATTACGCTTTCGGGAGAAAAGATCATTGAACGGGCGAACAGCGAATGAGCGCAGATCTGAGTAAATTCAATGCATTCCATTTCCGGTTCTATTATAGGACCTCCTGCGGACATAGAATACGCAGTTGCACCGGTAGCGGTAGAAAAAATAACGCCGTCTGCACGCAGTGAAGAGATTACCTGACCGCCTTTAGATACTTTGAAATCAGCAATTTTGCAGTCATCGCACTTTGAGATCACAGCGTCGTTCAATGCGCTGAATACAAGCTTTTCTCCGTTTGAGGGAATGATCTCGATTTTAAGCATCATTCTACTGCTGAGATTATAATCTCCTCTGCACAAGGCCTTGAGCCTGTCCAGCTCCGTATGCTCCAGAGATGCCATAAAACCCAATCGTCCGCAGTTTATCCCAAGGATAGGCTTTTTATAAACGGATGCAGCGCCGGCACATTTAAGTATCGTTCCGTCTCCCCCTATAACAACGATAAAATCAGAAGTCTGAATACATCTTGACTCTTCGGTAAAATGTATATATTCAAAACTGCTGAAAACGCTTCGGTAACGCTCTTCCATAAAAACAGCTGAACCTTCGCTGTTCAGAATACGGCAGGCATCCATAGTTATCTTTTTGCAGTTTGTTTTATCAAGGTTCGGAAACACATATACGTTCATTAAATTTTCACCTCTCACAAGCTGTTGAATGCTTCGTCTGCAACAGCGTCGGTATTTATATCTGAATTGATAACGATCTCAGATTTTTTAAGATATGCCAGATATTCAATATTTCCGTCAGAACCCTTTATACCCGAAAAAGTAAGCCCGCAAACGCTTAAACCGCACATATTAAAATATTCCGTAATTTCTTTAAGAACGGCTTTATGAACTCTTTTATCGGTAACGATCCCTTTTTTATTCAAAGCATTTTTTCCTGCTTCAAACTGCGGCTTGATAAGAACTGCAAAAATACAGCCGTAAGCGGAACAGTCAGACAAAGCGTTCATAATATGCTTCAAAGATATAAAGGATACGTCAACGCTGAAAAAATCAACGGCTTCGCTGAAATGATCAGAGGTAAGTTCCCTTGCATTAGTTCCCTCGCAATTAACTACTCTGCTGTTATTCTGAAGCTTCTTGTCAAGCTGACCGTGACCGACATCTACTGCGTAAACCTTTTCCGCACCCTTTTCCAACAGAACCTCGGTGAATCCTCCGGTAGACGCTCCTATATCAGCGCACACCATACCCGTAACATTAATATCAAAAGCTTCAAATGCTTTTTCAAGCTTTAAAGCGCCTCTCCCAACATATTTCAAATCACTGATAGTAACAGTTACTGTATCGCCTTCGCTTACCGCTTCCGACGGCTTTGAAACAGCGGCTGAATTTATATAGACTCCTTCGGACTTTATAAGATTTTTAGCTCTTTCCCGACTTTTTGCATAGCCTTTTTCAACCAAATAAGCGTCAATACGTTTACTCATTTTTAAGAAAATCCTCGATCTGCATTGCTATTTTTTCAGGCGACAATCCACATTCGTCAAGCAGATTTCCAACCTTTCCGTGACGTACAAATCCATTTATTGCAAACGGAGCGACATTGCTGCAAACAGCGCAGTATTTTTCAGATATAGACCCGAAGGTATAGGCTTCCTCAAAGAAAAATACCAGCTTATATGAAGAAATAATATCTATTATCTCTTCTTCTATAGGAAAGATCTTTACAAGCTTCAGGGTATCAAAGTCTATACCGCTGCTGTGAAGTATTTCTCCCGCTTTCAGAACATTATTATAAAGCCTTCCGTACGTTACAACCAGTATTCCGCATCCATTGTCCTCATAGCTGAAAGAGTCACTGACTTTTGATTTATCATAAACTGATTTATCGTTTCCCCGCGGATACCGAACAGCAGATACTCCTTTATCTTCACTGACTGCCTTTCTCAGGCATATTTTCAGTTCATCATAGCAGGAAGGCGAATAAACGGTAATACCGGGAACTGAGGTCAGAAACGACACATCAAAAATTCCCTGGTGAGTTTCTCCGTCCTCTCCTACTATTCCCGCCCTGTCAACTCCTATCACTGCATGAGTATTGCAGATAGCCAGATCATGTATGATCTGGTCATAGCCTCTTTGCAGAAACGAGGAGTAGACTGCAAATACAGGAATCATTCCCATTGAAGCGAGTCCGCCGCAGAAGGTTACGGCGTGTTCCTCAGCTATTCCTACATCGAAAAAACGCTCCGGAAAGGCCTTATAGAAATACTGAAGTCCGGTTCCGTATTTCATAGCCGCAGTAACTGCACAGATTTTTTTGTTATCTTGAGCCATTTCAGCTAGCTCTTTTCCGAAAACGGACGAAAAACTGTCGGACAGAACAACATCAGGGTTTCCGGTAGCTATTTCAAAAGAACCTATACCATGAAATTCTCCCGGATTATCCTCAGCAGGAGCATATCCCTTTCCCTTAACTGTATTTACATGAACAAAAACAGGCTTATTTAAGGATTTTGCTGCCATAAGACCGCTTTCAAGCTCTTCTATGTTATGTCCGTCAAGGGGACCGATAAACTCAAAGCCAAGATCCTCAAACATTGTACTGTGAAGAACAAGATTTTTCACAGCATTTTTTGACGATTTTAAAATGCTTTTTATGGGCTTTCCAATAACAGGAGTTTTATTAAGCGCCTTTTCCACCGCATTTTTAGTCCTGTGATATGAATCCTTAGTCCTCAGAGTAGACAAATATTTTGCCATGCTTCCTACATTTTTGGATATGGACATTTCATTATGATTCAGGATTATTATCAGATTTGTTTCGCTTTTACCTGCGTTGTTAAGTCCTTCATATACAAGACCGCCTGTAAAAGCTCCGTCACCCAGTATTGCTATAGTATGATGATTATCGCCGTTAAGCTTCATTGCGGCGGCAATACCGAGAGCGGCTGAAACAGAATTTGAACTGTGACCGCTGATAAAGGCGTCATGCTCCGACTCGTCGGGTCTGCAAAAGCCCGATATACCGTTATCTGTGCGAAGTGTATTGAATTTATCAAGACGCCCGGTCAGAATTTTATGTGTATAAGACTGATGTCCTACGTCCCATACTATCTTGTCCTTGGGCGAATCAAAAACTCTGTGTACCGCAACAGTAAGCTCTACAGTTCCGAGATTTGAGGCAAGATGACCTCCGTTCTGAGAAACTGTATCTATAAGTATCTTTCTGATATCACCGCAAAGCATATTGCACTGCTCTGTATTAAGCTTTTTAAGATCTGAGGGCAGATGCATTTTATAAATATTCGGTTTTTTTATTTCCGGCATTATATAATATCCCCCAGTATATCAGCTTCGTCTGTTAAGCAGATTTTCAGTTAGCTCGCATAAAAAGCCGTTATTATCAAATTCCTCCAGATATGACAGAGCTTCATTTGTAAGTCTGTCAGCCTCGGCAAGCGATCTTTCAAGACCCAGAACGGATACAAAAGTATTTTTTCCCTGATCTCTGTCACTTCCTATAGGTTTTCCCATCTCCTCAAAGGTTCCGGTTACGTCCAGTATATCGTCGACGATCTGAAACGCTCTGCCGAGTGCAGAAGCATACTGAGCCGCAAAGGGTATCTTTTCAAACCTTCCTGACAAAACCACGCCCATTACGCAGGCGGCTTCAATAAGCGCACCGGTTTTATGCTCCTGAAGAATATTCAGAGTTTCTTCGGTAATATCTCTTCCCTCCGACTGAAGATCAATAACCTGTCCGCCTATCATTCCGTTGATCCCTACAGACTTGGACAGCACGGAAATAAGCATAACCGCAATTTCCGCAGTAATTCTGCCGTCTATAGCCGCCCCGGAAATCACCTCGAACGGGAGCGTATTCAACGCATCGCCTGCAAGCAAGGCTATATTCTCAGGGAACGCCTTATGACATGACGGTTTTCCTCTTCTGTAATCATCATTATCCATACACGGAAGATCGTCGTGTATTAAAGAAAAAGTATGGATCATTTCTATTGTGCAGGCAATATCAAGAATTTCGGAAGAGTCGCCTCCGCACATCCTGCAAAATTCAAGCATAAGCACAGGACGCAGTCTTTTGCCGCCCGCTGTAAGTGAATACTCCATCGCCTCAGCGGCTATTTCGCACAGCTTAGGTTTATTTTGAGTAAACGCAAGCAGCTCCCTGTCAATATCCTCTCTGTATTTTTTTAATTTCAGTTCATTCTTTTCAGTCATTTTGATCCTCCGGGACAGACAGAGTCTCGACCTGCAGCTTTGCATTTTCAAGAAGTTTTTTACAGTCTGCTGAAATCTCTACTCCCTCTTTATACAGGTTAAGCGCCTCATTAAGCGGCAGCTTTTCATTTTCCAGCGCTTTAACGATCTCGTCCATTCTTTTTATTGAATCCTCATATGTCATAGCCGTATTCCTTTCCTTAGTCTATCACTGCGCTGCAGGATGAATCCTTAAATCTGATCTCGATCCTGTCGCCCTTTTGCAGGTCATCAGCTGAATAAACCGCTCTGCCGTTTCTGGTTACAATCGAGTAGCCGCGTTGCAGCACGTTAAATGGACTCAGTGCCTGAAGCTGTGCTGAGTATTTATCCAATGCGGCGCTTTCATATCTGATTTTAGAAACGATCAACTTATTAAGCCTGTCTTTTAAAAAATTCAAATGCTTAAAATCATCGTCCAGCTTTTTCAGCGGAGAATAAACTTTTAAAAATGTATCTGTTTCAGAAAGCTTTGCTTGCTTTTCGGCTAAAAAATCAAACATAGCACTGTCAAGCCTTGATCTCATTGCTCTGCACACAGATATAAGCTCGGAAATATCGGGCGACGCCTGCTCCGCTGCGGCAGACGGCGTAGGAGTCCTTAGATCTGCGGCATAATCTGAAAGAGTAGTATCGGTTTCATGTCCAACCGCCGAGATAACAGGTACGGTACAGTTGTATACAGCCATTGCTACAGCTTCGGTATTAAACGGCATAAGATCCTCAAAGGATCCTCCTCCTCTTGCAAGAATAATAGTATCAGCTCCGCTTGCGTCAGCGTTTTTCAGCGCTCGGCATATCGAGCCGGAAGCCTGACTTCCCTGTACCTGAGCCGGACATATAAGCACAGAACAAACAGGAAATCTCCTGGACAGTATATTAAGAATATCCTGAAGCGCAGCTCCGGTCAAAGAAGTTACAACCGCTATTTTTTTAGGAAAATACGGTATAGGCTTTTTTGCCGACTCGTCAAATATACCATTGTTTCTCAGCTTTTCTTTAACCTGTTCAATTCCCGTATGAACCGCTCCGATTCCCAACGGCTGAAGATCAGAAGCTATTATTTGATATATGCCGTCGCGTTCGTACACTTCAAGATTACCGCTGACCAAAACATTCATGCCATTTTCCGGAGTGAATTTCAGCTTTTCCGCGCTTCGTGAAAACATAACGCATTTTATTACGCTGTTTTCGTCTTTAAGTGAAAAGTAAGCATGTCCTGATCTATAGTGTATACTGAAATTTGAAAGCTCGCCTTTTACCGCTATTCCCTTTAGCTTCAGATCTGATTGTATCTTTAATTGAATATATCTGTTTAGCTGTGATACTGATAAAATTGAGCTCATATTAAATCAGTCCCTTTCTTACAGCGCTGAAAACGGCAGCACCCGCCGCATTATCCTTAGAAAAATCAGGTTCTGCAAAATAACCGCGTTTCAGATTTCCTGATATAATTTTATTGGACATAACTCCTCCTGCATAAATAAAAGGCATTTCGCCGTATTTATCAGCGGCAAGAACCGTCATTTTATATATCGCCGCAGAAATCGAAGCAATACAGAAGCCTGCGATATTTTCACTTGATTCTCCGGCTTCATAAAGTTTTCTGCACTGATTTTCTATACCGGAAAGGCAGCAGTTCATACCTTTCATCGTGGGCTTTACTTTGTAAGCTACTGAGCTTTTTTCAGCTAGCTTTTCAAGCTCTTCTCCGCACGGAAAGCCAAGTCCAAGCATTACTCCTGTCCTGTCGATCACCTGACCTGCATTTAAATCAAGCGCAGTGCCTATAAGCTCAATATTCAAAATTTCTTTCTCATCCGGTCTGCACAGCAGCATATCTGTTGTACCTCCGCTTACATGAAACGCAATGAAAGGGATCTTATTGATTATAAGATCAAGTTTACCGCAGGAATATAATGCGGCAAGGATATGACCGGTCTGATGAGATGTAAAATCCGGTCTTATATTCTGTACAAGCCCTATTGATTCTGCAACAGCTTGTCCGGTAAGAAAACACGGCATATAGGAACCGCTGACAGGTCTTGGTTTTACAGATACTCCGATCCCGTCAAGCTCTCCGCTGAAATCAGACAGCAGATCCTTTAAAACAAGAGGTATCTGCTTTGTATGATGAAAAACTGCGTCAGACTGCCTTAAACCTTTTTCGCCGTGTTTGACCGGCAGAAGCATTTTACTCTGTTTTATTTCCATACTTTCAGTGTCAAGGATCGCTGCAGACGTAGTATAGTTGCTTGTATCTATTCCAAGTATCTTACTCATCTGACGGAGCGTCCCCGCTTCTGGAATAAGCGCCGAGAACCCCGTTTATGAACGCAATATCCGGATCCTGTGCGTATTTCTGAGCCAAAGCTACAGCCTCACTGATCGCAACGTTTATCGGGACCTTTTCATCATACAGCGCCTCATAAATAGCTAGCCTTAATATTGCGAGATTTATTTTGGGTATCCTTTCAATTGAACGCCTATTACTGAATCTTGATATAATATTATCCAGTTCGTCCTTCTTTTCATAAATTCCTCTTACAAGCGCAGCAGCCTCGCTGTCGATCTTGATATCCTCGTATTCAGACGAAACCGCTATAATATCATCTAATGAATCGTCACGGAAAAGCATTTCAAAGGACAGAACAAACGCAGTTTCACGAACTTCTCTTCTCTTTGCAGCCACATAAACACATCCTTAATTATTTTTACGTCATAAAAACACCGATAGCCCCCGGGAATAATATTCCCGAGAGCTGGTAATTGCTGTTAAAAAACTGCGTCGCAGATTTTTACATTGACCTTAGCAACAGTAAGTCCAAGCATTCCCTGAACTGCGCTTTTTACCTTATTCTGAACATTTTCAGCGGTATTCATTGCTTTTGTGCCGTTTTTAAGTATTATCCCAACCGATACGGACAGAACATCATCTACCAGACCGATACGGATATCTCCAAAGTTTTCCTCCTTGAACCATATCTGAGCCGGATTTTTAGGGAGCGGAGCGATCCCCTCAACTCCTTCTACCTCCTTAACGGCATTGGAAATGATACGAGCAATAACGTCCTGACTTACGTGCAGGGTCTTAGATATATTTTTTTTAACCTGACTCATAGCAGAGAGCCTCCTTATCAGAAATTAATTGCCGAAACACATATACAATATTATAGCATATTTTTATCAAATGTACAACAGTTTACGGATATTTTTTTCTGATAAGTTTAAATTTATTCTACATCAAAGATCCTGATATTTTCATTAGCTACATCAACTTCTCCTAAAAGAATATCTTTGATCTGAGCAGCCTCACTGTCGATCAGTCCTTCAGGGGATTTTACTACAATATTTGCGGTATCACCGTCTAGGTAAACAACACAGTCTTCAAAACCGGCAGCCTTAATTAAATTTTCGACCTTGCTTTCCGTTTCAATAAGTCCTGTAATCGTAGCGGCGTCCTCTGCAGCCACGGCTTTTTCTTCATCTGTTGAATCTCCTCCGCCCATTATTGTCTGAAGAGTTTCAACCGCCTTATCTCTGGAAGTCATACGGTCAATTCTTGCCTGTGCAAAATAACTATCCTCCGCATTGTTGTTCACAAGCTGAGCATCGCCGTAGTTAACGCTCTTGCTTTCAATTTTATCAGTAGACCTGATCCCGTTGCCGTTTGCCGATACAGCATAGTTTATGTATACTGCAACTCCCAGCAGCAGCGTCATTCCTGCAAGAATTATCTGTTTCTTTCCGATAATCATAGTTGGCTTTTTCATAAAAATACCTCCGTTTTTTATTTACTTATTTTCTGCACTCGACACAGATTCTGCTTGACGGCAGATTAAGCGCTGTCGACACCGCCTTTATTACTCTTTCGTTTACCGACGTGCTTGCCCCCCCGTCGCAGACAATTATAACGCCGCTTATTTTAGGCTTTATTATTTGCTTAACAAGAGCCTTTTTCTCGCCGTCCTTTTCGGTCATTACTACCTGATTCTGATATTTTTCCGATATCTGATTTCCGTCTTTATCGGTAGCTGTATTAAGCTCCTCGGCGTAAACATATTCTGTTGTTCCTTCAATTGTAACCATTGCCGTTACATTTCCTACTCCCTTTATTTGACTAAGCATATCCACCAGCTCGTTTTCTATCTGCCTTTTATACTGATCGGTATCATCGGTCACTGTGTCCATCGGCAAACTTTCGGTCTTTTTGGTTTCTCCGGTGAAATCGGGTATGAATTCAGAAAGAAAAATAAGAAGAATCCCTATGATCCCTGCGGCTAAAATAATTTTTGTACGCTTGTCAAGCTGAGAGAACGAAAATAAACGTTTTTTAATATCACTGAGTTTCACTTTCCACCTCCGAGCCGAAAACAATATCCGCATCCGGCAAAGCAGCGCTGATTATATTCATAAGGCGGTCTTTTGAGCTATCGTCTAAATTATCGGCATACACCTCGGCTTTTGTTATTTCTATTGAATTGTATTCATTAAGCTCAGAATATATTCTTATTCTTTCAGCATAAATTCCTTCTGCCGCCAACTGACTGATAAGTGATTTTTCAATATTTGAATTTGACTGTTTTAGATAATAATCGCTGAAATCCCTGTTTATACGGCTGTATGAATTATCTTCGCTCAAATCTCCGATACCGTCAAGCGCTATTTTAAAATCTGATCCTATAAAAGGCGTGAATAACGCCAGGATCAGTACCAGGGTAATTATCATTTTCAGCTGTTTCTTCATGCCCTCGCTGGGAGCAGCAAATTCTGCGAAGGTGCTTATTATGCCAACTATGCTTGCTGTAAGTACAGCGGCTTTAAACATATTCAACTTAACCACCTAACTTATGCGACCACATTCATTGCCGTAAGCATCAGAATTGCGGTAGCAACAATGAAAATAACCGAAAAGCATATCACTATACCAAGTCCTATTGAAAGTACGGCGTTTGTACTTCCCAGAAATTCACTGCTTTCACGCTGTCCGAATAGCTCACAGATTATTTTGCCAAGCGTGATGACCAGCTTTACCGCAAGAATTGTTAATATCGGCTTGAGAACTATGATACACAGAATAACGATACCGACTGTTCCTGCTCCGGAACGAATTACCCCAAGACTTCCATATACAGTTGAATAAGCTTCTGAAACTGCGCCGCCTACTATCGGAATAAAACTTGATGCAGCAAATTTAGCGGTTCTGGAAGCCAATGAATCAGCTGCCGCTCCCGTCAGGCTCTGGATCGTGAGCAATCCTGTAAAAATCGTCATAAGACCGCCTAATATCCACTGAACGCATTTTTTTATAGAATTAGCCGCTCCGCAGAAATTTAAATCAGGGTTTATTGCTGAAACCAGAGAAACCGCCATAACAACACTGAGAAACGGCATAAGTATTTTATTGGAAACAGCGGCTATTATTTCGCACAGCAGAAGCGTTACCGCATAATAGCTTCCGCCTGAAGTTACATTGCCTCCTGCCGCCGCAACACTTGAGAATATAGGAATATATGCGATCATAAACTCCGATATTCCGTCAAGTGAGGATTTTATTACCTCAAAGCATGAATACACCGTATCGTAAATTACAGTTACAGAGCAAAGAACGCCTATGATATTAAAAGTTTTTATCATGCCGGAGCCGCTCGGAGCCATGCTTTGAGATATCATGCAGAGGACGGCAACGGCAATTATTTTTCCCAACATTCTTATTGGACTTTTAAGGGAATCGGTAAATGATGTAAAAACACTTTTTAAAACGTTTGATATGGAAATATCAGATATTCCTTTAGCATTTTCGGCAGAAATATTATTATCTTCAAGAATTTCATTTGTTTCGCTTCCTGCTGCGGATCCGATCGCGCCGTTTATCTCGTCGGTTATTTCCTTGTATTCATCTGTCTGAGTAAAATCTCCGCTGTTATCTGCATATACGTTGACCGGAAATAATAACAAAGCTGCGGCGGCAATAATAAGAAATAAAAACCTTTTCATAAATATCCTTTATGTTTAAGTCAGCAAAGCCTCAACAATACCGATCACCGCCCTGAATAAGGGCAGAGATATAACTAACATAGAGACTCTTCCTGCCAGTTCTATCTGGGAAGCTATACAGCTTTCTCCGCAGTCGCGGCAGCAATCGCAGGAAAGCTGCGTAAGATAGCATATTCCGAGTCCTTTAAAAATTATAGTAAGATATTCTTCGCTCATCTGAGCGTGGAAAAATAATTCTTTTATCACAGACTGGACCTGTGACAGTTCGCCCACGATTTTTGCTATAACAACGCAGGCAGCAGAAATTGTAAGGACCGTTTTTATTTCACCGCCGTTTTTTTCAAGCACCTTGCTTATAATACAGGCGGTCAGACAAAATCCGGTAATTGCTATTATATCCATCAGTATAAACCAAAAACATTTTTAATTGTTTCAAACAGATTTCCGATTTGATTTACTATCATCATAAGAACGACGATCAATCCTGCCAGCGTTGTCATCATTGCCTGTTCGTCCCGTTCTGCACGTTTAAGGAGCTGATTCAGGACCGCTACTATAATTCCTATCGCTGCTATTTTAAAAATCAAATCAACTTCCATCAAATCTGCTCCTCTATATTAATATTACAGCTAAAAACGCTCCTCCCAGCACCCCCATTGTTTTATAAAGCCTGCACTTTGACTGCATTTCTACGTCGGCTCTGTTAAGACAGCCTTTAAAATACTCTTTATAATGAGATATAATTGCCAGCTGACCGTCCAGATCTGTTGAACCCAGCTCACAGAAAAATGATCTCAGATTATATCTTTCTTCCTCGCTAAGCTCAAGCTTGGTACAGTATGCGGCATTGCAGACCGCTTCTTTTATGTCTCCGTCCGTTTCAGGTGCGGATAAAAAATCAATATCTTTTATATCAGCGCAGGTTCTGCAATGACAGATAAGCTCATTAAACGTACAGGCGTTATATCTTATCATAATTTCTGATTCTTCAAGAAGCCTTAGTATTTTTTTTAATCCGCCGCTTCTTGCCTTAACTTTATCCGCCGCCGCAATGCCTATAAACCCTCCTGATATCAGAATTAAAACCAAACCGATCATTTTAACCATATTTATCACCCAGACGGTAAAAAGCAGTCATCTTTCCGCACATCGGACCCGTTCCCAGCAGTGCGCAGCAATCAAACACCTTATCTTTTATAAGCTTGGATATTACAGGCCTTTTTTTCAGCTCATCGACTGTAGAAGCATGACAGGTCGCTACAAGCTTTACCCCCGAATTGACCGCATATTCCAGCGCTTTCATATCTTCCTTAGAACCTATCTCGTCACATATCAGCATTACAGGCGACATGACTTTAACTGCGGTCATTATACCGTCATATTTATTATATGAATTGAATACATCTGACATCATACCGATATCATTTTGCGCTGCTCCGTCTTTAGTCGCTGCAAGCTCATTACGCTCGTCTATTACCGAAAGCCTGTAAAGCGAACCTGCTTTTCTGCACAGATCCCGCAAAACAGTAGTTTTACCGCTTGAGGGCGGTCCTGCTATTATCAGCGACGCCGGACCGTTTGAAAATGCCTTGTCAAATATTTCACCTGAACAGCCGCAGACCTCCCTTGCGATCCTTATATTTACGGAAGATATATTTTTAATACTGTTAACTGTATAATTGTTTGAAGTATCAAGAACGGCAGTTCCGCAAAAACCTACCCTGTTACCGCCGTCCGCAGTTATATAACCGCGGGAGATCTCGCGCTGAAAGCTATGTATAGAATTTTGGAAAGCTCTTTTGAACGTTACCGCTATATCCTCATGTATTATCGGTATACCGTCGTCTGCTCTGTTCATAAGCCTGCCGCTTTCCGTTACAAAGTATTCCTTTCCGAATACGGTCACAGTTAATTTCTTCTCAAGACGCATTCTAATTTCCTGAATACGGCTGCGTTCCGGTTCAGGTATTGAGATAATTGCGTTTTTTATTTTAGGCGTCAGAAGCTCATATGAGAACTTCAGCTTGCTGATTTCCCTGTTCATTTAAACAGCTCCTTTACTTGTCCTGTATCATGTTTCATAATATGCTTTCAGTTTTTTGTATATGCATACATATTTGGATTTATAAAATTGTGAAAGATGTATGCCTAAAAATGCTTGAAATTTTTATCAATATATGATATGATAATTAAGTGATGCCGTCAAACATTTTGGTTTCGGCAGTATATAAAGAGAAATAAAAATAAAGGAGCAAAAAACATGGCGCAGAATTTAAACGAGGATCAGATAAGGGTCCTAAATTTATCACAGAAAGTAATTACTGAAGTAAAGAAGGTTATAATCGGAAAGGATGAAATTATTATTAAGGTACTCCTTTCGATTCTTGCTGGAGGTCATATTCTGATAGAAGATATTCCGGGAGTAGGTAAAACCACTCTTGCTCTTGCACTTTCAAAAGCCTTGTCACTTGATTACAAAAGACTTCAGTTTACACCAGACGTCCTTCCTACCGACGTGACCGGATTTACAATTTTTAATAAAAATACCAGGGAATTTGAATATAAAAAAGGTGCGGCTATGACGAACCTTTTTCTTGCTGATGAAATAAACAGAACATCCTCAAAGACTCAGGCGGCTCTGCTCGAGGTCATGGAGGAGGGAAAAGTTACAGTCGACGGGGTCACTTATAAAACCCCTGAACCCTATATAGTTATCGCTACACAGAATCCGATTGGTTCTATAGGCACTCAGACTCTTCCTGAATCACAGATGGACAGGTTTATAGTTCGTCTTACCATGGGTTATCCCAGTCTTGAAAATGAAATAATGATGCTGAAATCAAAGCATAATCAGGTAACAGTAGATACTGTAGAACCCGTAGTTACCGCTCCTGAGATCATAGAAGCTCAGAAAACAGTTGAAAATATCTATGTTGCCGAACCTATTTTTGAATATATTGCCAAACTTGCAGAAGCATCAAGAAAGCATCCGCAAATCAAGCTTGGTCTTTCGCCGAGAGGTACTATCGCACTGCTGAAAATGATTAAAGCTACCGCACTGCTGAAAGGCAGAGATTACGTTCTGCCTGACGATGTGATCTATACCTTTTCAGACGTTGTTTCTCATAGGATCATGCTTAATTCAAAAGCAAGGATAAACGGCGTTGACGAGGAAAAGGTATTGCAGGAGATCATTGCCTCGGTTTCCGTACCGAAGATAAGAAGATAAACGGTGACGGTAAATGATAGTAATTTATATCATACTTGTGATCGCTGCCGCAATGTTTTATATACTATATGTCGGAGCGTTCTCATTTTATTTATTTTCCTTTGTTGCAGTTCTTACAATCGTTCTGAATCTACTACTGGCTCACGTACGAAAACGCATAAAAGTAACCTTCCTTGAAAGCCAGTATTCGTCATGCAGAAAAGAAAAGCTGCCTGTTATAATAAAAGCAGAAAATATGTCTTCTGTTCCAATACCTAACTGCATTATATCCATAGCTTATACTTCAAAGCTTAAAAGTAAAACAGAAACCTTTAAGATAAACACACCGATGTTTCCCAAGAACGCACAATACCTTACAATCAATATTTCTTCGATCCACTACGGTACGGTAAATCTTAAAATAAAAGAGATAAAAATTATTGATATGCTGAAAATCTTCAGGAGAAAAATCAAAGCTTCACAGACAGATATTATGCTGAGTGAGTGCAATATAACAATAACTCCTGATTTTATAAAGCTTAATAATCCTGTTTGTGACTACTCGGATATGGGCCTTGAAACAGATAATTATTCAAAATATAAGAAAGGTGACGACCCTTCAGAAATCTTTGACATTCATGAATATAACGAGGGAGATAAAATAAGCAGGATCCATTGGAAGCTTACCGCAAAGCAGGATAAAATTATGGTTAAAGATTATTCCCTTCCGATAACAAATTCAATAATTATATGCGTTGATCTATATTTTGAACAAGACGACAAAAGCGATGAATTTTTAAACCAGTATGACACCGTTATAGAAACTGCATCAGCTTTATCAATGCATTTGTGTGAAATCGAATGCCCCCATATAGTCTTATGGTTTGACGATAAAACCATGCAGAAAACAGCCTGCCGAGTTGCTGATACTGACGATTACAGATATATGATAAATAATCTTCTTAAAGCTCAGATAAGCAGTAAAAGAAATGTGCTGCTTTCTGAATTGGATAATGAGGCTTCAGAAAAATACGGGCATTTTCTTTATTGTACAGCAGATTACACGGACAAGCTTGCAGAATTGATCCCGCAATCAGGAGCAGCATTTAAGTATTCGGTTCTTGCAATAGAAAGCAATACTTCTGACAGAAAAGTAACAAAAAATGAAAATGACGGTATATATTCCGTTGTCTCAGTTTCTCCGGACAAAATAAGCGAAAGTGTAGAAAATATTTGTTTATAAAATAAAAAGGTGACAGCATGATAAAAAAGAGAAAAAACAAAAATTCCGAGACAGGTCTGAAAGGCGTTAACGGAATTTATATAGACGGAGATATTTCATTTTCGTCTGACAAAGATATAAATGCAAATTATTTTAGAATCATTCAATTTGCAATTACGGCATTTGCCGCATTATGCACCGTTTTTATGGGCGCTTCTTTTCTTGATATAAACATAATTGCAAATCCGGTAATATTCCTGACGATAATGCTTACCGCCGCTTTTGCTTTTATAGCTTCAAAAATCAAGGCACTGCGCTTTATAGGCGGAACATATTTAATTGTTCATATAATTTATCTGATCTCTGTACTCAGTAATATCAAAGACGGATTTTTTTATACCGTTTTCAGATACTTTCAGAAGGCAAATCAGCCTGATTCCTTTTACAGCAGTAAAATAAAAGATATAAGTCCATACGATTATGAGTATATATCAACTCACTTTTTCGTTTTTCTGGGCAGCGTTATAGTCATAGTTCTTGCAGCAGCCTGTATATTCAGGATAGACTTTCCTATGATGTTTATAATTACGTTTCCTGTTTTTGAGTTAGGGATGTACTGGGGTTGGCAGCCTAAAACATGGACTGCGATCGGACTTGTAGTATGCTGGATCACTGTGCTGGCGCTTCATATTATTAATCACACTACCAATAAAGCAGGCAAAACAAATACCTTTGCACTTCACAATCGAAAAAAATCGTACTTCTTAACATCATCCGAATTAAAGCAGAGATTTTTCACAGTATATTCAAAATCTGTTGCACTTATGTGCGCCTTGATTTTTATAGTTTCAATATTGTTTTCCAGCATAAGCGGCTTTGTACGTCCCGAAGCCTTTAACCAGATGAGAAAAAATATTTCATCAGCAGTAAACGACTTTTCATTCAATGAAATTAAAAACTTTTTTGAGGATTATGACGGAGGACTAAATCTTTTCAGCGTTAAAACAGTTGGAGGAACAAACGGAGGAATACTTGGAAAAACCGACAGTATCAGCTTCAACGGTTCAACAGCATTGAAAGTAAAAACAATAAAGCCGTCCTATCCTCTTTATTTACGGGGTTATGTAGCAGGAAAATATGAAGATAACCGTTGGAACGAAATAGAATTTGAAAAAGACGACGAAAGACTAAAAGCCTTTAATGAAAAGAATATATTTGTTCAGGATTATAATTATTATTTAAATTATCAGAAAAATCAGGGATCAGAAAACGATTTTTTCGGAAACAACCACGATATAACGATTTCCGTCCTCGGAGCAAGCAAACGATTTGTATACGCCCCCTATATGGCCTATTATTCCAGTGACGGCAATTTTGGAGACGATAAAATGGTTCCTAGTCCCGAATCATATGTAAATTTACGAAGCAAAAAATACTCCTTGATTTTTACCGACTTATCAGCTGCCGGCAACTCATGGAGCAATATATCCGCATCTCTGAAAAACAAAGTATATTCCGATAAAATTACAAGGTCTTACGAAAGCTTTGTCCGTGAAAAATATCTTGATATAAACGACTCCGATATTTTAAACAACGTATATAACAGAATACTAGGATCTTATCTTACATCGGATCCTAACGATGTTCAGAGCATATACCAGGCTGTATATGATTACTTTAAAGATAATTTTCAATATACGCTGTCACCCGGAGCAACTCCTGAGGGAGAAGATTTCATAGAGTATTTTCTTTCTTCGCAGAAAGAGGGGTTCTGTTCATATTATGCTTCCGCAGGCGTAATGCTTATGAGAAAATTCGGTTTTCCAGCAAGATATGTTGAAGGGTACATTGTTCTGCCGTCTCAATTCGCAGACAGCGAAGATAGTATACCTACTGCCGTAGTTACAGACAAGTCTGCCCACGCTTGGTGCGAAGTATTTATTTCAGATATAGGTTGGATACCGCTTGAGTTTACTCCCGGGTATTCCAATGATAATCCTAATATGACTGATACAGAAAAAAATCCGAGTAAACTCCAGACTTCTTCTGTTACAACAACTGCTTCAAATAACAGCACCGAAACAACGGTTTCAAAAACAACTCAATCCGAAAAAAAATCAACCGCTTCGGCCTATACTACTAAAAAAACTACAGCGGCACCTTCTGTGACAGGAAAAAATAATTACAATAAATCAGAGACCTCTTCAGTTGGAAATTCAGGCCGCAACATTATAAAACCGCTTATTTTATATCTGTTCGGACTGATAATTATAATTGCCGCTGTTGTCCTCAGGCACAGATATGCAGTTCTTAGAATTGAACATCAGATAAATAACAGTGATAACAGAACTGCAATTCAGGATATTTACAGGCTTTGTTTAAAATATTTATCGCTTATATCAGTCACTTCAGATAAAAATATTACTGATATACAAGCTGCCGATGAAATACTTGAGCAATGCCATGAAAAGAATATCACTGGAATTGATAAGGATTTTATCAGGCTTGCGGAATCAGCCTGCGAGGCTTATCTGAGCTGTAATGAAATATCCGATAAAGAAGCCGAATTTGCGAGAGGATTCTTAAAGCATTTATCAAATGAAGTTATTTTAGCTCGTCTTACTGCTTTAGGAAAATTTGCGGCTAAATGGATCTACAATCTATACTGATAAAAAAACGTTCCTGAATTTTTTCATTCAGGAACGTTTAATTTTTTTATTCAGCCGTTTCAAGCATTTTTACAGCTTTCAGCATAATCGCACATTCAAGACGTTTTTTCTGTATTTGACAAGAAAGCTTATGGGCATTATGAATATCTCCGGCATAGATATAATTGTTAGCGTTACAGCCTCCGCTGCAATAAAATTTTGCCCAGCACTTTTTGCATTCAGGTTTAGAATATACATGAGAGCCGGCAAATGCAGTTTTCAGTTCATTATTAAATGTTCCGTCATTCAGGCTGCCCATTTTATAATCTTCAATTCCTACAAACTGATGACATGGATAAATATCTCCGTCAGGCGTTACAGCAACATATTCGTTTCCGCAGCCGCAGCCCCTTAAACGCTTGATAGCACACGGACCCTGATCGAGATCAAGCATAAAATGAAAGAAGTTTATAAACTTACCCTCGTTCTGAATTTTTTGAATTTTATCTGCCAGTATCTCATATTCTTTGAAGATCCTTGCAAGATCGCCCTCGGTTATCGCATAAGGCTCAGACGGATCAGCCATAACCGGCTCAACTGATATTTGGTCAAATCCCATATCGTATAAATGCATAACATCTTCTGAAAAATCAAGGTTATATTTAGTATAGGTTCCTCTTACATAATAATCCTTATCTCCGCGTATTGAAACAAACTTTTTAAAATTCTCAAGTATTTTATCGTACGAGCCTGTTCCGTCCGCCCGTTTTCTCATACGGTCATTTACTTCCTTTCTTCCGTCGATAGAAAGAACGACATTGGACATCTCCCTATTGATAAAATCCATCTTGTCCTCTGTAAGAAGCATACCGTTAGTTGTAATAGTAAATCTGAATACCTTTCCACATTCCTTTTCTCTGGAACGGGCATATTCCACTATCTGCTTTACTACCCCGAAATTCATCAAAGGTTCTCCGCCGAAAAAGTCAAGCTCCAGAAATTTTCTGTCGGCAGATTTTTCTATAAGAAAATCTATAGCCTTTTTACCCGTTTCAAAATCCATAAGCTTTCTTCCCTCTCCGAAATCTCCGGTAGAGGCAAAGCAGTATTCACATCTTAAATTGCAGTCATGCGCAATGTGAAGACACATTGCCTTTATCGGTGAGGCAACGGCAGAAAGAGCAAATTTCTCATAATCATCCTCACTGAACAATATTTTATCATTATATAGCTGAATAATTTCCTGATAGCATTCCTCAATTTCCTCAGCAGGATATGCTTTAGAAAGCTTAGACTTTACATTTTCAGGGCAGCGCTCTGAAAAAGGAGGTTCAACGTTATCAAGAAGATCATATGTCAGGTCATCGACTATATGAACTCCTCCGCTGTTAACATCCAATAATATATTGAAGCCGTTGAGTTTAAACTTATGTATCATATTTATCATTCCTTAAAATCAAATTATGCAAAAATTAAAGGGACATAAATGTCCCTTCAAGGCAGATAGAAAAATTATGCGTTTTTTTCACACTTCTGATTAGCTACTGTGCAGGACGTTTTGCAGGCAGACTGACACGAAGCCTGACATTTACCGCAGCCGCCCTTTTCAGCGGTTTTCTTCAGATTAGCCTTGTTAATTGTCTTAATATGTTTCATAATAAATTCCTCCACTTTTAATTTACTTTAATTATAGCATATAATACAGCTTCTATTATGAATAATCAATTACTGAGATATAAATATTTTATTCATTCAGAATCTTCTGCTTTTCGAGTTAACGCCGACTATTCCGCCAAGTGCTCCGAATATTAAAGTCATAATAAGTTTAGCTGAGCCAGAAAATCCGGATATAGTCTGTGCAAAAAAAGTGCTTATTATAAAAATCACAAAGAACATAAATATTCCGCAAAGCACACCCATAAAAAGTCCGTTTTTACGGCGTTTCCTTGCACTTATAAAACCTCCTGCATATGCTCCGACACAAAGAGCAGCTGAAGTCATAACAGAAACGACAGTATCTGCAGCGTCAATTTTAGTAATAAGATATGCAAAAATAATGATCAATAAAAAAACAACTGAAAAACCTATCAAAGCGGAAACAGCCGTACAGCCTAAAGCTGAAAGCCTTGCTCCTGTGTTTTTTCTTCGCGGCATATAAATCCCTCCCGACTTTTTATTTAATTATATTCGTGGGAGTATTCAAATATGCAAAAGGCTCTGCATAAGCAGAGCCTTTATATTATTCATCATGAACAGTAAGATTTTTAGCAATCGCCCATTTCATAACTCTGATTTTAGAACGATCGCCGCCCGTTTCAATAACAACCGTATCGTCCTTAATTGAGAAAATTATTCCGACAATCCCACCGTTAGTTACTACCTCATCGCCGATCTCAAGAGAATCTCTCATCTGTGAATCTTTTTTATCCTGCTTTTTCTGAGGACGGATAATAAAGAAGTAGAAAAATACGACCAGCAGCACCAAAGGAATCAACGTTAAAAATAAATTTCCTGAACCCGCTGACGCTGTCAAAACTGAAATATCATACATTTTTGTAATCCTCCAAACTAATTATATTATAATATTATACCATATAATTCATAGAAGTTCAAGTGCTTGAGAAAATATTTTTATGTATGATCATTTGTTTTTAATATATTCATCAATTGAAGCGGCAGCAGTTTTTCCTGCTCCCATAGCAAGTATTACAGTAGCGGCTCCTGTTACTGCGTCACCGCCGGCATAAACGCCTTCCTTAGTTGTAGCCATATCGTCCTGATTGACCACCAGGCAGCCGCGGCTGTTGGCTTCAAGTCCTTGTGTAGTCGTTCTGATAAGCGGATTTGGAGATGTTCCTATTGACATGATCACCGTATCTACGTCCAGTACATAATTGGAATCCTTAACCTCTATCGGACGTCTTCTACCGCTTTCATCAGGCTCTCCCAGCTCCATCTTTACGCATTCCAGACCGGTTACATTACAGTTTTCATCACCGATAACTCTTACAGGATTATTGAGAACCAAAAATTCGATTCCCTCCTCCATAGCATGATGAACCTCTTCACGTCTTGCAGGCATTTCATCAAGCGAACGCCTGTATACAATATAAACGTGTTCAGCTCCCAAACGCATTGCCGAACGTGCAGCGTCCATTGCTACATTTCCTCCGCCTACAACTGCTACAGATCTGGATTTCTTTATAGGGGTAGCGTAATCCTCCAGATATGCCTTCATAAGATTTATCCTAGTAAGATATTCGTTAGCGGAATATACTCCTACAAGTCCTTCTCCTTCAATACCCATAAATCTGGGAAGTCCTGCACCCGAACCTATAAATACAGCTTCATATCCTCGATCCATAAGCTCGTCCACTGAAAGAACCTTTCCTATAACCATATTAGTCATTATATTAACGCCCATATCCCTAAGATTATCAACTTCCTTCTGAACAATCGCCTTAGGAAGCCTGAACTCCGGAATACCGTACATTAAAACACCTCCGGCAGTATGGAACGCTTCAAAAATTGTAACCTCATAGCCGAGCTTAGCCAGATTTCCGGCACAGGTAAGACCTGCAGGACCCGCTCCGATAACCGCAACCTTATGACCATTTGAAACCGGCTTTTCGGAAGCAGCGGCTTTGTCCATCATATAATCCGCACAGAACCTCTCAAGACGTCCGATACCAACAGATTCGCCCTTTATACCTCTTACGCATTTGCCTTCGCACTGATTTTCCTGAGGACATACTCGTCCGCAGACAGCCGGAAGTCCATTTGTTGACTTAATGATCTTATATGCTTCTTCAAACTCGCCTGCGGCAACCTTTTCTATAAATTCAGGGATTCTTACACCGACAGGACAGCCGCTTACACAAGGCTTGTTTTTGCAGTTAAGACATCTCGTTGCCTCTTCCATTGCCTCTTCTTTTGTATATCCCAAAGAAACCTCTTTAAAGTTTCTGGCTCTGACCTTAGGGTCCTGTTCACCAATAGGTGTTTTCTTTAAACTCATATTAGCCATTATCTCATACCTCCGGTCAATCTGCATATATGAGCAGCCTCCTGCTCCCTGTAAGTACCGTTTCTCTTCATAAGCTCATCAAAATCAACCTTATGACCGTCAAAATCAGGTCCGTCAACACACGCATATTTGATTTTTCCGTCTACCGTTACACGGCAGCCGCCGCACATTCCTGTACCGTCTACCATAATCGGGTTTAGGGATACTGTAGTTTTTATTCCATAAGGCTCTGTTGTTTTGCAGACAAACTTCATCATAGGAACAGGTCCTATCGCAATAACCTCGTCATACTTAACACCGCTGTCGATAAGCTCTTTGAGCATATCTGTTACAAAGCCCTTCTTGCCGTAGGAGCCGTCATCCGTACAAACGTAAAGCTCACATGAAACAGCTTTCATTTCTTCCTCAAGAATAATAATATCCTTGCTTCTGAAGCCGGCAATAAGATCGACATGGACACCCATTCCGTGAAGCTTTTTAGCCTGAGGATAAGCGATCGCACAGCCTACGCCTCCTCCGACTACCGCCACACGCTTTGCGCCGTCCTCATATTTAGTAGGAATTCCCAAAGGACCGACAACGTCCAGAATAGAATCTCCCTCGTTTAAAGAAGCAAGCTGCTGAGTCGAACCTCCGATAGTCTGAAAAATAATCGTAACAGTTCCCTTTTCTCTGTCATAATCTGCGATCGTAAGTGGGATTCTCTCTCCCTTTTCATCAATTCTGTAAATGATAAACTGACCCGCCTCAGCCTTAGCTGCAATATACGGGGCGTCAATTTCCATAAGAACGACCTGGTCGTTTAATTGTTTTCTTCTGACTATTTTATACACTTTTATCCCTCCCGAAAAATATGAGAGCACAGCCTTTCTATGCCACCGTTAAACATTATACAGCATATTAATCAAATTTTCAAGTCAATTCTGTTAAAAACGCTGTACGTTTCTTTTTTTACATGACTTTTTTATATGATTACATATACTGTACAGCATATGCTATTACTGAGTGTGCATACTATTCTGCCAAAGCTTTCGTTATCTCGGTTATTTCCTTATCAAGTCTTTCCGATAAACTATCCTGCGTACAGAAAATATTTATATAGTTGTACAGCGCAATCCCGCTGTAACATTTAAGTTTCTCCGAGGTTTTTATCTGGCTTGCAATAATACCTATATTATCCGTAAATTCACTGTCATCAGATATTTTATACGGCGCAAGTCCGATAACAAGCTTTGCATTGCCGCTTTCTGCAATTTCGTTCCATTCCTCAGCTGTTTTTTCAAAGGGCTTTGCAGTATTTTCATAACCAAAATAAATCTGAGGAACTATGTAATCAATATATCCGTCTGTGCTGCACCATTTTTTTACATCAGCATACATATAAGAATAGTTATTCTCAATATTCCCCTGAGGAGAAACACCAAATAATATATTTTTATTGACCTTCTTTATAGTATCATGCATTTCTTTAACCATTTTGCTGCAGTTATCCAGACGCCAGTCCGAAAGCGTCATTGAAGCTCCGGCTTGTATATAGGTTTCAGAATCAAAATAGCTTTCTGTTGTGGGATAAAAATAATCGTCAATATGTATTCCGTCGATTTTATAGTTTTCGCATAATTCTTCTACACCGCAGCAAATAAGCTCTCTCACCTCATCAACAGCTGGATTCAGCCAATAATGATCGTCATTATCCACTTTAACAAGGTACTCCCCGTAATTTCCGCTATCGGAAAACCATTTCTTAAGAATACAGCTTTCCGGGTATTGCTTCATATTGCTTTCAGTTTCGCACCTTAACGGATTTATCCAAGCATGAAAAGACAAGCCTTTGTTGTGAGCAATATTTATCATTATTTCCAGAGGGTCAAAGCCCGGTTCATTTCCCACTGCTCCTGTAATTCCTTTTGACCACGGAAAATAATCGGATCTGTAATATGCGTCACCGAAGCTTCTAACGTGAACATACAATGTATTACAGCCAATATCCTTAATATTATTACAAGCTTCTGAAAAAGCGTTTTCAAACTCATTTCTATTCTTGCCGCTGAGCATAGGCGCTAAATCTATATATGACAGCCAGATAGATTTCTGTTCATCATAATTTAACGGAATATATTCTCCGGAAACAGAAGCTGTTTCATTGTTTTTTAAATGCCTGTCCGATACCTTTGAGCTTCCTAATTCCGGAACCGGCGACACATTTACAATTTTTACATCTTGAGTATCCTTGACCGAACACGAAACCAGCAGCAGCGCCACAATCAATATAAATATTTTTTTCATATATTTCCTCCGTTTTTATAAACTATCTATCGTATTACCTTACATTATATTATTTATAAAGGAGATATATGAAAACCGCTCCTGCCGTTAAGCGGGAGCGGTAAATATTTTACGGCATAAGCCTGTTAATATCTCTCGGGAACATTGAAGTCTCGCGGATATTATTCTTTTTAAGCAGCTTCATAAGAAGTCTTTCAAGACCGATTCCAAGTCCCCCGTGAGGAGGCAGACCGTATTTATGCGATTCAAGATAACTCTTGAAATCCTCGGGATCAAGGCCCTGAGCCTTCATTTTCTCAACCTGCTCATTGTAATCGTGGATCCTCTGTCCTCCCGAAGTTATTTCAAGCCCTCTGAACAGTAAATCAAACTTATACGCTTCTCTGGGGTCTTCCCTGGAATTCATAGCATAAAACGGAGGCTTTGACGACGGGAAATGCGTTACAAAAATAAACTCGCTGTTATAATTTTCTTTTGCGTATTCACAAAGCCTGACCTCGTCCTCAGGGTCGAGATCAAATTTCTTTCCGCTTCCTTCTCCGCCTCTCAGCAATTCAATTGCGTCACAGAACTTTATAGACGGGATCTCATTTATTTCCGGAATATCTGCTTCAAGAATTTTTATCTCATTCTGATAATTTTCCTTGAGATATCCCATAATTGATTTAAGCATTGCCGTTTCCATAGCCATAATGTCATACATACTGTCGATATATCCCATTTCAAAGTCTAGTCCGATATACTCGTTTATATGACGTGAAGTAGCGTGTTTTTCTGCTCTGTATACAGGTGCTATCTCATATACCCTGTCGAAAAATGCAACGGCTGCCT
This sequence comes from Hominimerdicola intestinalis, assembly GCF_054655215.1. Taxonomy (NCBI): domain Bacteria; kingdom Bacillati; phylum Bacillota; class Clostridia; order Eubacteriales; family Oscillospiraceae; genus Hominimerdicola; species Hominimerdicola intestinalis. The sequence continues at coordinate 102,950 of NZ_BAAHNZ010000005.1, read as the reverse complement.
GCTTATAAAACTGCGGAGACTGATTCAGAAATGCAGATTTCTGGAAGTAGTCAAGACGGAAGATATTAGCACCGCCTTCTGCTCCCTGAGCCACGATTTTGGGCGTATGGATCTCAGTAAAGTCATTTTCACGCATAAATTTATGCATTCCGTGAACTATACCCTCCTGAAGCTTGAAAATCGCTCTTTCGTATGGATTTCTCAGTGCAACCGAACGATTGTCAAGGTTGACTTCTATTGAACAATTGAGCCTGCCCTGTGATATTTTCAGCGGATATTCAGCAGCTGAAGTTGAAATAAGCTTTAGTTCAGTAAGCTCTACCTCTATTCCAGCAAAATCTCTCTCATTTTCCTTTACAATGCCCTTTACCCATACAAAGTATCCCTCACGAAGTCCATCGATACTGTCCTTACAGATGTCGGGACTGTAAACAGTCTGAATTACATTAAATGCAGTTCTTACAACTACAAACGAGATATTTCCCATTTTTCTGATCTTATGAACACAAGCTTCAAATTCTATTTCTCCGCCTATATTCCGTTTAGCTTCTTCAAGAGAAAATTCCTTCTTTAGCTTATCTGCTCCTACCATAAGAAGCTTCCCGTTGCTTTCGGGAACATACTTGCCGCAGTTGTCATATCTTGAAAGCTTTGATATATCAACGACATTCTTTTCAGTATCCTGTTCATTCAGCTTTTCTGCTGAGCCTGCCGCGGCTGTTTTTAACTTTGCTTCCAACGCCTCTTTTATAACCTTTGGCGTCGCTGAACCTTTCAGCGCTTTGGTGCATTGACCCATAAGAAAGCCGAAAACCTTAGTTTCACCGTTCACATACTGCTGAACCTGAGCCGAATTTTTATTGAGAATTTCTTCAATAACAGAATCGACCTTTTTAGTATCGACATTTATGATAAAACCTTTTGCTTTAGCAATATCCTCAGGCTTTCCGCCATTTTCAACAATTTCTCTGAAAACAGCCTTCGCGTCACTCTTTGATATTTTTTCGGTATCAGCCATCTGAACCAGCTGTGCAAAATCCTCTGGTGAAAAGCTTATATTATCAGGGTCGATCTCTCCAAGATTTACACGTCGCATAAATTCTCCGAGAATAAACACAGCTATGCTTTTAGGACTGTTATAAATTTTTACTGCGTCCTCAAAGAAATCGGAAACAGGTTTTGAATGAATCAGTATATTAGCGTCAACTGCTGAAATTCCCCATTCTACATATTTTTTATAACGTTCTGAAGGCATTTCCGGCAGCATTGACTTTATTTCCGAAAGCTGTTCGTCGGTAAGATTGACCTGTAGTATATCGGGTTCGGGGAAATATCTGTAGTCATTGGCATTTTCTTTACTGCGCATTGAAGTAGTCTTATCTCTGTTTGCATTATAACGTCTGGTTTCCTGAACTACCTTCTTTCCTGCTTCAAGCAGCAGCGCCTGACGTTTCTCTTCATACTGAATTGCCCGTCCTACAGACTTGACAGAGTTGATATTCTTTATTTCCGCTCTCGTTCCGAACTCTTTGGCGTCAGGGCGCATAAGCGAAATATTAACATCACACCTGAGTGAACCCTGCTCCATTTTACAGTCGCAGACACCGGCATACTGCAAAAGGAGAGATATCTGCTCTACAAAAGCCATTGCCTCCTCCGCTGAAGAAATATCCGGTTCCGTAACTATTTCAATAAGAGGAATACCGCAACGGTTATAATCCGCCAGAGAAACTCCGTTAAAGTCGTCATGAACCAGTTTTCCGGCGTCCTCTTCAAGGTGGATATGGTTGATTCTTACGTCCTTTTTAACGCCGTTGACCTCTATAGGGACCTTACCTGCTCCTATTATCGGATAATAAAGCTGAGAGATCTGATACGCTTTCGGAAGATCAGGATAGAAATAATTTTTTCTATCAAAAACAGAGAATTTATTTATCTCACAGTTAAGAGCATATCCTGCTTTTACGGCATATTCAACCGCCGTCTGATTAATTACCGGCAAAGCTCCAGGCATACCTGTGCAGACAGGACAGCACCTTGTATTCTGCGAGCCTCCGAATTCAGCGGAGCAGCCGCAGAAAATTTTAGTTTTGGTAAGCAGCTCGGCGTGGATTTCAAGACCGATGACAGTTTTCCATTTTTCCATTTGTCTTTCCCTCCTTTAAAGCTTTGGAGCAACAGGCGTAAAATTCTGCTCAAAAGCAGCTGAAACCTGAAGCACCGTTGCCTCGTCAAACTTCTTTCCTATTACTGACATACCGATAGGCATACCATCCTTATTATATCCGCAGGTAGTGGAAACAGCGGGAAGCCCTGCAATATTTACAGTTACCGTACATATATCCGCCTGATACATCTGAACAGGATCAGATGTCATTTCAGGAGTATATGCAGTTGTAGGAGTTGTAGGCGTAAGAATCACATCACACTTCTCAAAAATTGACGAATACTCATTCCTTATAAGCTGACGAAGAGCAAGTGCTTTTCTGTAATAAGCGTCGTAATAACCGCTGGAAAGCGCATAATTACCTAGAAGTATTCTTCTCTTGACCTCGTCGCCGAAGCCCTCTGAACGTGATTTCTTGATAAGCTCCTCATAGCTGTCAGCCTGAACGGTTCTGTGACCGTATTTAATTCCGTCATATCTTGAAAGATTAGACGCGGCCTCAGCACAGGCAAGCAGATAATATGCAGGAACGGCATATTTGAGTGAAGGCATTTTGCACTCGACAATTTCAGCGCCCATGGACTTATATTCATCAGCTGCCTTTAAAACGGAAGCCTTGATTTCTTCGTTTATTCCATCAGCGAAAAACTCCTGAGGAAGAGCAATTTTCATACCCTTTACAGAACGACCGATCTTAGCTGTAAAATCAGGAACCTCAGCCTTTGCACTTGTACCGTCGTGCGGGTCAAAACCGCATATTGAATTAAGAATAAGCGCACAGTCATAGCTGTCGTGTGCGATCGGACCGATCTGGTCAAAGGAAGAAGCGAACGCTATAAGACCGTATCTTGAAACACGGCTGTAGGTTGGCTTGATACCTGTTACTCCGCAGAATGCAGCAGGCTGTCTTATCGAACCGCCCGTATCCGAACCAAGTGAAGCAGCGGCAAAGCCGGCGGCAACGGCTGCAGCAGAACCGCCTGAAGAACCGCCCGGAACACAATTTGTATTATAAGGGTTCTTTGTTTTAGCAAATGCAGAGGTCTGAGTTGAACCGCCCATAGCAAACTCGTCCATAGACGTCTTTCCCAGCATAACTATATTCTGAGAGTTAAGCTTTTCCATAACAGTAGCATTATACGGCGGGATAAAGTCTTCCAGTATTTTAGAAGCGCAGGTAGTTTTTATACCTTCGGTACATATATTATCCTTTACAGCCATAGGAATACCTGTCAGCGGCATTGACTCGCCTGCGTCAATTATTTTCTGTGCTTGCTGTGCCTGATTTAAAGCAAGCTCTTCTGTAACTGTGATAAAGCTTTTGATATTTCTATCATTTTTCTTTATATTTGAAAGATACTCGTTTGCAAGCTCCTGCACCGATATTTTTCTTTCATCCAATGCTTTACGCATATCACGTATTTTCATCGCAGATACGTCCACGTTATTACAACTCCTTTATTAAAGTTATTATTCAACTACCTTGGGAACTACAAAACAGTTATCTGAGTTTACCGCGTTCTGAAGAACTTTTTTAGTTTCCATTGACGGAGCTGAAACGTCTTGGCGGAGTTCGTTTAGATATACGTCATGATTGTCTTTCAAAGCGTCGTAAGTAATATTGATTTCTTTTACAGTGTCCATCAAATCAATAATATCAGTCATCTCATCTGCGGTCTTTTCCAGTTCACTGTCGGAAAACTCCAGCTTACCAAGCTCAGCAAGATATTTTACCATAGCCAGATCCATATTATTTCATTGTCCTTTCCGTATTTTTGCAAAAACTGAATTTTTGCTGTACCAATTAAATATTATACTATATTCTGCCCTGTTTTGCAAGCCTTTTTTCACCAATCAGCATAAAATTTCAAAATCATGCTTGAAATCCGCAAAGAACATATCTTCTTTGTAAATTTTGTTATTATAAAATTCACGTTCCCGACATTCCTGTTTGTCTTCTTAACTTTCTATATTTTCTCCGACGTAAATAGCGTAAAAGAAAAGTTAGACTCATTCGTTTTTCATAAAAGCATATACACTTATGTAAAAATTAGTTTCTGTTAATTAAATAAAAAAGACACTTCCAGCCTAAACATAAAAAGTGTCTTTATATATTCTTATTACTTCAGATACTTATCCATTATTCCGCAGAAATCAAAGGTACTGAAATAATCCGCAGGGGTTTCCGCACGTCTGATAAGCTGAGTCGTGCCGTCCTCCTTGAGAAGAACTTCAGCCGAGCGGAGCTTTCCGTTATAATTGTAACCCATTGAGAAGCCGTGTGCACCTGTATCATGAATTACAAGAATATCTCCCTTATCAATCTCAGGCAGCATTCTGTCAATTGCGAACTTATCGTTATTCTCGCAAAGTCCGCCTGTTACGTCATACTTGTGGTCACATGGAGCATTCTCCTTGCCAAGAACAGTAATATGATGATATGAACCGTACATAGCGGGACGCATGAGATTGCAGGCGCAAGCGTCGACTCCAGCATATTCCTTATAGGTATGTTTGTGATGAACGCATTTTGTTACAAGATGACCGTACGGAGCAAGCATAAATCTTCCAAGCTCTGTAAAAATTGAAACCTCTCCCATTCCGGCGGGAACGAGGATCTCATCAAAAGCTTTGTGAACCCCTTCTCCGATCGCGAAAATATCATTCTGAGGCTTGTCAGGCTCATATGCGATACCTACGCCGCCGGATAGATTGATAAATTTAATATCTGCTCCGGTCTTATCTCTTAATTCTACAGCAAGCTCAAATAGTATCCTCGCAAGCTTAGGATAATATGCGTTTGATACGGTGTTAGACGCAAGGAATGCATGGATTCCGAAGTGCTTAACTCCCTTTTCTTTAAGAATTTTAAAGCCTTCAAAGAGTTGTTCTCTTGTAAAGCCGTATTTTGCCTCACCCGGGTTATCCATGATCTGAGTTTCTATCTCAAAATGTCCGCCCGGATTAAAACGGCAAAATACCGTTTCCGGCAGACCGCAAAGCTTTTCCAGAAATTCAATATGCGTAAAATCGTCAAGGTTTATATATGCTCCAAGCTCCTTTGCTTTTAGCATATCTGCCTCCGGTGTTACATTGGAAGAAAACATGATCTCACTTCCGCTGAAACCGCAGCATTCGCTCATCATAAGCTCGGTAAGCGAAGAACAGTCAACTCCGCAGCCCTCTTCTTTTAGTATCTTCAGTATAAACGGGTTAGGCGTTGCCTTTACAGCAAAGTATTCCTTAAAGCCCTTATTCCAGCTGAACGCTTTATTCAAATTTCTAGCGTTCTCTCTTATTCCCTTTTCATCATATATATGAAAAGGCGTAGGATACTCCGATATTATTTTTTCAGCCTGTTCCTTAGTTATAAATGGTGTTTTCATTGTGTTCAATCCTTTTAATAATATATATAATATCATATCATTTTCATTCACATTCGTCAATATCAAAAATAAAAATTTATAAATTAACTAATTTCTTCATATGTTTTTATACGGTGCTTGTATACTTTTTATTATACTTTACCTATACGAATTAAAATATCAAAAAAAGTTGCCTTTTTTATTTTACTGTGATATAATAATTAAGTATGAAATAATGAAAGGATGAGCGTTGTGGATATTTCCAAAGGCGATACTCTGGTCATGAAGAAGAATCATCCTTGCGGAGAAAACAGAATGCTGGTTCTGAGATCCGGAATGGATTTTAAATTGAGGTGCGTCGGATGCGGACGTGAATTTATGGTTCCGAGAAGCAAGGCTGAAAAAAACGTTAAATCTATTATAAAAGCCGCTGAGTCATAGCGCCGCATTGAAATTTACAGCATAAACAGCACTATGATTATTCAGGAGGATTAATATGTTTGATAAGTTAAAAGCTATTGAGGATAAATTCAACGAGGTAAACGAAAGACTGATGCAGCCTGAGATCGTAAACGACAATAAGCAGTATACCGCCTTAATGAAGGAATACAGCAGCCTTTCTCCTATTGCGGAAAAATTCTCACTATATAAAAAATCTAAAGCAGCATATGACGAAGCACAGGATTTGCTGGAATCCGGAGGTCTTGACAAAGAGTTCAAGGAAATGGCTCAGCTCCAGCTTACCGAATCCAAAAAGGAAATGGAAACCCTGAGCGAAGAGCTTAAAATACTGCTGCTTCCAAAAGATCCTAACGATGAGAAAAATGTTATAGTGGAGATAAGAGGAGGAGCAGGAGGAGAAGAAGCCGCTCTTTTTGCAAATTCGCTTTACAGAATGTATACTCTCTATGCCGCTTCTAAAGGCTGGAATATCGAGGTTCTTAACGCTAATGAAACAGAGCTTGGCGGATACAAGGAAATTTCATTTATGATAGAGGGCGCAGGAGCATACTCGAGATTCAAGTATGAAAGCGGAGTACACAGAGTACAGCGTGTTCCTGAAACCGAATCACAGGGGCGTGTTCATACCTCCACTGTTACTGTTGCAGTTCTGCCTGAGGCTGAGGACGTTGAGCTTGAGATCAATGATAAGGATCTTAAAATTGACGTATTCCGTTCCTCGGGAGCAGGAGGACAGCATATCAATAAAACCTCATCGGCGATCAGAATCACTCACTTGCCTACCGGAATGGTAGTCGAATGTCAGGACGAACGTTCGCAGTATAAAAACAAAGACAAAGCTATGAAGGTCCTGCGTTCCCGTCTGCTAGAACAGAAACAGGCCGCTCATGACAATGAAATAGCGTCCGAAAGACGTTCTCAGGTAGGAACCGGTGACCGCTCCGAGAGAATAAGAACATATAATTACCCCGAGGGAAGAATTTCAGATCACAGGATAGGACTTACAATATACAGGCTTGAAAATATCCTCAACGGAAATCTGGACGAAGTAATTGACGCACTGGCTACGGCGGATCAGGCAGCGAAGCTTTCGCAGCAGGAAGAAGCGTAAGCTATGGTTTATAATACAGAAATATTACACGCTGACAAAATTTCAATAGCCAAAGCGGCAGAGCTTATAAAACAAGGCGAAATAGTCGGAATGCCGACGGAAACCGTGTACGGTCTTGCCGCAAACGCTCTTGACCCGTCAGCTGTATCTAAAATTTTCATTGCAAAGGGCAGACCGCAGGACAATCCGCTTATCGTTCATATATCAAACTTTGATATGCTGGACGGACTTGCAGATAATATACCTAAGCTTGCAGTAAAATGCGCTGAAAAATTCTGGCCCGGTCCTCTTACTATGATATTGCCTAAAACAGATAAAATACCCATGGTCACAAGCGGAGGACTGAATACTGTGGGAATAAGAATGCCGTCAAACGATACGGCGAGAAAATTGATAGAAGTGTGCGGACTTCCTCTTGCCGCTCCGTCAGCTAATCTTTCAGGAAGTCCTTCGCCTACTTCCGCCTGTCATGTATACGACGATATGAACGGAAGAATCCCCTGTATTCTCGACGACGGACGCTGTGCTGTAGGCGTTGAATCTACGGTCATTGCTTTTGAGGAGGATTCCATAAGACTGCTGAGGCCTGGATTTATTTCAGTATCGGATCTTGCAGAAATTACAGAAAATATAATCGTTGACAATGGCGTTTTGAATACAGTTGCCGATGGAACTGCCGTTGCATCGCCCGGAATGAAATACAAGCATTATTCACCTAAGGCAGACGTTACAATAATTGACGGAACACTCGGGAAATTCAGAAAGTTTATTTCTGAACATAATGACGAAAAAACCTGGTGCATGACTTTCAGCGAAGAAGATATTCAGGGGATAAATTGTCACGCTCTTGTTTACGGTTCAGATGATAAAGCCAGGGCAAAAATGCTGTTTGACGTTCTGAGAGAACTCGACAAGGCTGGCGCAGAGAAGGTTTACGCCAGATGTCCCGAAAAAAGAGGCGTTGACCTTGCAGTCTATAACCGTTTGCTGAGAGCTGCCGGATTTAAGGTGATCAAGCTATGAAAAAGACAAGTATTACAATAGGTCTTACAGGTCAGACCGGAGCGGGAAAAACAACGGTAAGCGATATTTTTGCCGCAAACAATTTTGAAATTATAAATTGTGACATAATTGCAAGAACGGTTACTGTTGACGGAAGCAAATGCAACGAGCAGCTCAGCTTAATTTTTCCTGAATGCTTTAACAACGATTTGTCGCTCAACCGAAAAAAGCTGGCTGGTATAGTTTTTAATGACCCATCTAAACTGCTTCTTCTTAACAAAACAATTTTTCCGTACATAAATCAAAAAATATCGCAGAAAATAAATCAGCTTACCGCCGCAGGTATAAAATATATTCTTCTGGATGCTCCTACTCTTTTTGAAGCCGGTGCTGACAAGCACTGCGATATTATAGTAAGCTGTATTGCAGATGAACAGATACGTCTTGAAAGGATCATAAAGCGAGACAGTATCTCGGAGGAACTTGCCAGAAGCAGGATCAAAGCACAAAGATCAGATGAATTTTACATATATCATTCTGATTATATTATAAAAAATAACGGTTCACTTTCAGAAGCGGTTTCTCAAACTGAAAACATTATAAAGCAGATAAAGGAAAAATACAATGGCTAAAAAGCGAAGAAAAAAGAAAAAAGTTCGTGCTCCGCTTATATTATTTATTATATTTATTGTTCTTCTCATAGTCGGCGGATTGGTTTACATATACAGAGATGCGATTACAGAGAAAGCAAAGAAGCTGAGTCCGAATGCTTTTACATATCCTACCGAATATGAGGAATATGTAGTTAAATATTCAAAGGAGTACGATATAGATCCAAGATATATCTTTGCGGTGATAAATACCGAAAGTCATTTTGATCCGAAGGCTACCTCAGATGTGGGAGCAAGAGGACTAATGCAGATCATGGAGGACGCATACGACTGGATAAAGTTCAGACTTGACGATAACAGAGAACACACATACGAAGATATGTATGATCCTGAGCTTAATATTCAGTACGGTACATATATGCTGAAATATCTTTATGATAAGTTTGACTGCTCCTATGAGCTTGCCGCTGCTGCTTATCACGGGGGGATGAATGCAGTAGACGGATGGATATCTGACGGAACAGTTGACCCTGAAAATTTCAGGCTTGAGGATATTCCGTCTGATGTTACCGCAAACTACATATATAAGGTAATGAATGCGTATAATAAGTACAAGGAAAAACTGGAGGAGGACTTTGAAAATGGATAAAAATATTGAAAAAACCGAGGGTGAAAAGCTGGCGGAAAAACTGCTTTCAAATCATAAGAACGGAGGACTTATTCTCAGTGACAGCAAGCTAAAAAAAGCGCTTTCTTTTTCCGAGGATTATAAGGACTTTCTTAATAAGGCAAAAACAGAACGCGAAGCTGTAATCCAGACTGTAAAAAAAGCAAAAGACTGCGGCTTTTCGGAATTTGAGCCAGGTAAGAAATATGAAGCCGGAGAAAAATTCTACTTTGTAAATAGGGATAAGGCTGTAATTCTTACCGTAATGGGAAAGAAGCCTTTATCTGACGGAATACGGATCGCAGCTGCTCATATAGATTCTCCGAGACTCGATCTTAAACAGAACCCCTTATATGAGGATCAGGAAATTGCGTTATTCAAAACTCATTATTACGGAGGAATAAAGAAATATCAGTGGACCGCTATTCCCCTTTCCCTGCATGGAGTAATTATAAAATCCGACGGAGAAAAGATAACTGTTAATATCGGAGAGGATAAGAATGATCCTGTTTTCTGTGTCACCGATCTTCTTCCTCATCTTGCAGGTGCACAGATGAAGAGAACTCCCGGAGAAGTTATAAAGGGGGAAGAGCTTAATATTCTTGTCGGTTCACTGCCTTTCAAGGACGATAAGGTATCAAATAAGGTAAAGCTGAATATAATGTCTGTATTGAACGAAAAATACGGTATAGTTGAAGATGATTTTATATCTGCCGAACTTGAAGCTGTTCCTCAGTTTAAGGCCTCCGACGTCGGATTCGATAAAAGTATGGTCGGCAGCTACGGTCAGGACGACAGAGTATGCGCCTACACCGCCCTTGAAGCTATTTTGAAATGCAAAAATCCTAAACACACCTGCATGACTGTTCTAACGGATAAAGAGGAAACAGGCAGCGACGGAAATACAGGACTTAACAGCTCCTATCTCCCCTATTTCATAGATAACCTTGCCTCTGTTTACGGACTTGAAGGACGTAACGTTATGTCCGCCTCCGAATGTCTGTCGGCAGATGTAAATGCGGCTGTCGATCCGACTTTCCCGGACGTGACTGAGATCAGAAATGCTTCAAAAATAAATTACGGCGTCGTTGCTACAAAGTTTACAGGCTCGCGCGGAAAGTCCGGAACTTCTGACGCTTCTGCTGAATTTGTAGGACGTGTCCGCAGGTTATTTGATGAAAACGACGTAATATGGCAAACCGGAGAACTTGGAAAGGTTGATATGGGCGGCGGCGGAACTGTTGCTCAGTATATAGCCAATCTTAATATAAACGTAATTGACGTGGGCGTTCCCGTGCTTTCAATGCATGCACCGTTTGAGGTTACGTCGAAGATCGATATTTATATGGCATTTAAAGCTTTCTCGGTATTTTTTGAGGATTAATTAAATAACCGGTGTTATTGAGAAAACTCCTGTACTATTTTTGTGCAGGAGTTTTTTATGTGCCTTTTCAAATCGACAAATACTTGTCTTTGAGGGAGTTATAATAATATCAGGACAGCTTCGGAGGTGACAGCGTGAAAATATATATAGATGTTCTTTTTATTACAAATGCTGCCGTAACTCTGATGTTTTTGCTCGGACTCAGCAAAATAACTCATTCTCCGCTTAAACGTCTCAGAGCCGCAGCTTCATGTATTTTCAGCGGGATTTCATCTTTACTCGTTATTGCCGAACCCGAAAACTTTCTTCAGTCGTTTATCATAACCGCAGTTAAAATATTAAGTGTTTTTATAACGATCGCGATCGCTTTTAAATGGAATGGGTTTTTACATCTTATAAAGTTTTTTCTGCTGTACCTCGCAATGAATCTTGTATTCGCAGGCTGCTGCTTTATGCTGTGGGAAATTACAGGCAGCAGAATAATTTACATAAAAAACTATACCGTATATTTTGATATATCCTTAATAAGTATAGCCGTATCTACTATAGCTGCCTATATAATTATATCGGTATATGACCTTATTACCACCCGCAGCTTCAGAAAGAATATTATGTATAAGGCAAAGTATTCGGTAGGAGATTACGAGGTTGTGATTCCGGCTGTTTCTGACAGCGGAAATATCCTATGCGATTCATTTACGGGTATCCCAGTTATTGTATTTTACTGCGATGAACTGTATGAACACTTCAATCTTGATTATGACAATTATTTTACTGTCAACGGCTTCAGGCTTATTCCATACTCGACCGTAAACGGCAGAAGCTTAATGCCTGTTACATCAAAAGGAAAAGTTGAAATAATTTCAGGAAACAATTTTACCAAGGAAGTTAAATGCTATGTGGGTATTGTTAAATCAGATAATAACAGATCAAGGGCGATTTTTAATCCGAGTCTGCTTGTATAAAATATTACTTTTAAGGAGAATAGCTATGAATAAACTGAAAGATCTTTACAGAAATATAAACGCTGTAATAATCAGGCTTCTATGCTCAGAGCAGAAAACTGTAGATTACATAAACGGCGCTGATTCTCTCCCGCCTCCGCTTTCAAAGGACGACGAGCAAAAAGCGTTTAAGCTGCTTGAAACAGATGAGAAAAAGGCCCGAGAACTTCTTATAGTTCACAATTTAAGACTTGTAGTTTATATAGCAAAAAAATTTGAATCGACAGGGGTAGGGATAGAGGATCTAATTTCAATAGGTTCTATCGGTCTTATAAAGGCGGTAAAAACTTTCTGTCCGGACAAAAATATTAAGCTTGCAACTTACGCCTCACGCTGTATAGAAAATGAAATACTGATGTTCCTGAGAAAATCAACTCAGCACAGAAACGAAATATCGATAGATGAACCGCTTAATATCGACTGGGACGGTAATGAGCTTTTGCTTTCCGATATTCTCGGAACGGAAGACGATACAGTCAATAAAGGGATAGAAAGCGAAGTAGAAAAGCAGCTGCTGCTTGAAGAAATAGACAAACTTAATTCCCGTGAAAAGCAGATAATGCAGATGAGATTCGGTCTGATAAACGGCAGAGAAATGACGCAGAAACAGGTAGCTGATGTAGTAGGCATCTCTCAGTCATATATTTCGCGTCTTGAAAAACGTATAATAAAATCTATCAGAAAGAACCTTGAAAAGATCTGCTGACAGCAAAAGCGTTCAGCAGCCTGAATTGCAAGTTCAAATCAAAATTACAAAGACCCCTGCAAAAGCTTTGAGCCAGTCTTTGCAGGGGTCAGCTTTATATTTAATTATAAAACAAGTTACTTGATCATGGAAGCAACTTCATCAGCAAAATTGTCTTCCTTCTTTTCAACACCTTCGCCGCGCTCGAAACGAACATAATCAACTACCTTGATTGAACCGCCAAGCTCTTTTGCAGCAGCTTCGACGTGCTTACCGACAGAAACCTTATCATCTTTAACAAATGCCTGTTCAAGCAGACAGTTTTCAGAATAATATTTGCCGATTTTGCCCTCTACTATCTTAACCTTAACCTGCTCCGGCTTATTTGCCATTTTTGGATCTTCTGACATCTGAGCAAGCATGATCTTCTTTTCCTCTTCAAGAGCAGAGGCAGGAACAGCTTCCTTATTAAGATATGAAGGATTCATTGCCGCAACCTGAAGCGCGCAGTCCTTTCCAACCTCATAAACCTTATCAGCCGGAAGATCTGTATCAAGCTTAACCATTACTCCTATGCTTCCGCCCCCGTGAACATAAGGAACAAGAACGCCTTCAAATCTCTTGAAACGGCGGATAACCATATTTTCTCTGATCTTAATGAAAAGATCCTGAAGCGTTTCCTCAACAGTTTTATCTCCTCCGCTGATAACGCAGGCCTTAAGAGCTTCAACATCGGCAGGATCCTTCTCGATAACTGTTTTAGCTACCGCGGCAACAAACGACTTAAATTCTTCATTATTTGCAGCAAAGTCAGTTTCAATATTGACCTCGACAACGGCGCCGGCATTTCCCTCTACAACTGAAGCAACGATACCTTCAGCTGCAACTCTTCCGCTTTTCTTTGCCTGAGTGGCAAGTCCCTTTTCACGAAGAATAAGAACAGCCTTATCCGTATCGCCGTCAGCCTCTACAAGTGCTTTTTTGCAGTCCATCATTCCAACGCCTGTAAGTGTCATAAGCTCTTTAATATCCTTAACGGTTACATTTGCCATATTAGTTTCCTCCTAAAAGTATTTTAGCTTTTATCCAAATCAGGGCAGACATTTGACTTGCCTGCCCGTATTTATCTTAAAATTATTCAGCTACTGCTTCGGCAGCTGTTTCTTCAGCAGCCTCAGCGTCCTCGCCCTGTCTGCCTTCAACAATTGCATTAGCCATGCAACCGGCAATAAGCTTAACTGCTCTTATAGCATCATCGTTTCCCGGAATTACATAATCAACATCATCAGGATCGCAGTTAGTATCTACGATAGCTACTACCGGGATTCCAAGCTTCTTAGCTTCAGAAACGGCGATCTTTTCCTTACGGGGATCAACAACGAAGAGTGCGCCCGGAAGCGTTTTCATATTCTTGATACCGCCCATGAATTTCTCAAGCTTTTCAATCTCTAGGTTAAGCTTAACAACTTCTTTTTTAGGAAGAAGATTAAATGTACCGTCAGTTTCCATAGCGTGAAGCTGCTCAAGTCTTTTAATTCTTCTCTGGATAGTCTTGAAGTTTGTCATCATTCCGCCGAGCCATCTGGCGTTTACATAATGTGCATTTGCTCTTAGAGCCTCTTCCTTAACAGACTCGCTGGCCTGCTTCTTTGTGCCTACAAAAAGCACTTCCTTACCCTCAGCAGAAATATCACGGATAAACATATAAGCTTCTTCAAGCTTCTTAACCGTCTTCTGAAGATCGATAATGTAGATTCCGTTTCTTTCCGTAAAGATATACGGTGCCATTTTAGGGTTCCATCTTCTTGTCTGATGACCGAAATGTACTCCGGCCTCAAGAAGCTGCTTCATTGATACTACTCCCATTGTAGTAACCTCCTGTTTGGTTTTTATTTCCGATTTAACGGATTTTGTATCCTCCGCCTGGTTTAGCTTACCTACACCTGATATTATCAGGAACCACAGTAAAAACACAGACGTGCGAATTGCTTTAATATTATACCATAAAGCTTATAAAAATGCAAGTCTGAACTGTTTATTATTTCAACAAATTTTCCACGCAGAAAGTTCTTGATTTTGTGCATACTGCATCATTATCAAACTTCACCAAAATAGTGTCCTCACCAATTAATTCTATATCCTTGCATTTAATAATTATATCCTCATCTCTTCCCATTATTCCGAAAGCCCTGGATCTGCCGAAAACAATAAGAGAAACAACGCTTCCGGTTACTGTATCTATTTCGATATCATCTACAAAACCTATTTTCAGACCTGTCCTTAGATTAACCACCTCTTTATTTCTGAGGCTTGTAAAGCTGCATATCATAAAAGCCACCCCCTGCATAAAAATATGCAGAAGAAGGCTTGTTTGATTACAATTAAATTTTATTCGAGCTTAAAATTTTCTTGTCGGCTTCTATGTATTCAAAAAAGTCGAAAAATTCGACTCTTATGTAGTCTGCTATAATCAGTATAAACTCGCTGTTCGTGGGTTTCTTGCAATTTTTAAGAGAATTCTGATTAAAAAACATTTTCCTGACGTTTTCATTAGTACGCTTCCATGAATTGCTTATCGCTACTCTGACCGCTCTCTCTACCGACGTGGAAGACGTTTCATATTTCTCGGCTATCGCAGGGTATACGTCTTTTGAAAAATTGTATTTTCTGTTCATCTGAGTTACAGCCATAAAAATAGAATCTCTTATATAATTGTATCCCTGCATACAATTATTAAAATTAAATATATTCATAATTTCTGAGATCCTATGCTTTATTTCATCATAGCCCTTATTAATATCAACCGGCATTAAACTACAGATCTCACGGATATCATCCGCAATCTGCTGAAAATCAAACGGTGCAGAATAGCTTTTGCTGACTCCCAGACTTTCCAGATCTTCTATAAGTCCTTGTTCTTCATAGGTGTACAGATTTATAATGATCGGCGATTTATGCATTACATTAAGATTACTTATCAAAGAACGCATTGCGTCGCTTTTCATATTATTGCTGCTCAAAAGAACGACATGAGGTTTACAGCGCATAACCGAAACTTCCACTGATACACTGTCAGGATCGCACTTCTGTATATTAAAATAAGGCAAAGCAAAAGCTGAAATACACTGTGAAAGCAGCTTTTCATCGTTCACTGAAATAAGCAGCCTTATCTTATTGATCACAGCCTGCACCCCTTTCCGAACATAAGTTGTTAAATACTTATCAATAACAGTATAACAAATCTTCAAAATAAATTCAAGAGCGCAGGTTCATTTCACTTTTTGTATCGATTGCATATAAATTTTGCACAAATATATTTTATTGTAATTTTACATATGTCGAATTTAATCGCATTAAATTTGGGACTTTATCCTGCTTAAAGCACCTTTTTCCAGCCTTGAGACCTGTGCCTGGGAAATACCTATACTGTTTGCTACCTCTACCTGAGTTTTTCCCTGAAAAAATCTTAGAAATAAAATGTTTTTTTCTCTGGGCTGAAGAGAGTTTATTGCTTCTTTGAGAGAAAGCTCTTCAAGCCATTGCGAAGCGTCGTTATTATCCCCAACTTGATCTAATACAAAAAGCGTATCTCCGGAATCTGAATATACAGGCTCATATAAAGATATCGGATCGCTGATTGATTCAAGAGCCGTTACTACCTCGCAGCGCTTAACGCCGATTTCCTTAGCAATTTCATCAACAGTCGGCTCCTTCTGGTTTATATTCATAAGTCTTTCTTTAGCCTGCATGGCCTTATAAGCCATATCCCTTAATGAACGGCTTACCCTCAAAGGCTGATAATCTCTCATAAATCTTCTCAGTTCACCAAGTATCATAGGGACAGCATAGGTGCTGAACCTAACGTCAAGGTTTATATCAAAATTATCTATTGCCTTTATCAGACCGACTACTCCTACCTGAAACAAATCGTCAGCAGATTCTCCCCTGTTGACAAATCTCTGTAAAACGCTTAAAACAAGTCTTAGATTGCCTTTTATAAGCTCTTCTCTGGCCTGCTTATCACCGCTGCGCACTTTCTTAAGAAGCTCCATTTTTTCGGATTCTTTTAATACTATCAACTCGGAGGTATTGACTCCGCTTATTTCAACCTTATTATACTGCATATTAACTCCTATAAGCTTTGATAATATAATTATTACCAAAGCCGAGTTACAGTATACAGCAGCCTTATAAGCAATTTATGGAATAAACTTATAAGAAAAAGCGGCCAGTATTTTGACCGCTTTTAATATTATGGTTTCTCTTATTGCTTAGGAATATCGGTTATTACTTCTTTAAAACCTGTAGCAAGTCCGGCGAGTCCCTGAATTTCACTGGGGATAATTATCTTTGTAGCCTTTCCGTCAGCTGCTTTGGCAAACGCTTCAAGGCTCTTGAGCTGAATGACCTGCTCATTAGGATTAGCAGCATTCAATTTTACCAAGCTGTCGGCAATAGCCTGCTGAACCATCTGGATAGCCTGCGCTTCACCTTCAGCCTCAAGAATTTTCTGCTGTTTAACAGCGTCAGCCTGAAGTATCTTTGCTTCTTTTTCAGCCTCTGCACGAAGTATCTTAGACTCTCTTTCACCCTCGGCAACAAGGATCTGCGATTTCTTTTCCGCTTCTGCCTGTATTACCTTTTCTCTTCTTTCACGATCCGCTTTCATCTGCCTTTCCATAGCGTCGCGGATTTCAGAAGGAGGAAGTATATTTTTCAGCTCGACCCTCTGAACCTTGATTCCCCATCTGTCAGTTGCTTCATCAAGAATTTTTGTTATATTCGTATTTATAAAATCACGCGATGTAAGAGTAGCTTCGAGATCCATATCTCCGACTATATTACGAAGTGTAGTAGCCGTAAGATTTTCAATTGCAGAAATAGGTCTTTCAACACCGTAGGTAAACTGCATAGCGTTTGTGATCTGGAAGAAAACTACAGTATCTATCTGCATTGTAACATTGTCCTTCGTAATTACAGACTGCGGTTTAAAATCCACTACCTGTTCCTTGATAGAAACCTTTTTAGCTACCTTATCGATAAAAGGTATAGTTACATGAAGTCCTGTTCCCCATGCGGCATGGAATGCTCCGAATCTTTCGACAACATATACATATGCCTGAGGAACTACCTTGATATTGCTTATTATTACTATAATAAGAATAACAGCAATTATTAACCCGATTACCAAACCGTCCATTATACTACCTCCTGAATTTCAGTAAATTATTTTGAAACTATAAGCTTTGCGCCGTCAACCTCCCGTACGGTAACAACAGCGCCTTCGTCAATAACAGAACCGTCAGTTGAACGCGCTGCCCAATTGGTTCCGTCTAATCTGACTCTGCCCTCTCCAAGCTCGTTATTGATTTTTTCAGTAACCAGTGCGGTTTTTCCAATATCAAGCTCAAAATTGGTATGATACTTCTCTCCCTGCATTTTTTTCACCAGAGGACGAGTCGCAATCAGCAGTATCACAGACGCAATAACGAAAACAGTCAGCTGTACTATAAAGCTGAAATCGGCAATAGCAAAGAACATTGCAGCCAATGCTCCGAACGCAAGCCAGATAGAAACCAGAGCCGTAGCAGTCGCTATTTCAGCTACAATAAAAAACACAAAAGCTATTGCCCAGCCGACGATCATCATCGTACTCATATTATATCCCCCTTTATATTATATTGCTCTATACATATTTATATGTATGATGATATTATACCACAGCATTTGTCTTTTTTCAATAGATTTTTCAAATTATTTATCGATATTTTCAGCAGCGATCATAAGCAGCTTTTATCATACAGTGGACGTTAATTACAAAAATTTTACTTGTATTTGACAATTGTCAGATAATATGTTATTATAATAATATATCTATCTGAAAGGGTCGTAAAATATGAATTGGATCGAAATTGATATATATACCTCATCTGAGGGAATTGAACCGCTTACCGGTTCACTGCTGGGTTACGGGATAAACGGATTTGTTATTAAGGATCCGGAGGATTTTGAAGAATTTTTGCAGAATAAATCTGTCAACTGGGATTATATAGACGATGATCTGATGGGACTGAAAAACTGCGAAACTACCGTTACCGTTTATCTGCCTGAAAACGCTCAGGGACTTGAAAACCTGGAGGCTGTAAAATCGGAGCTCAAAGCTCTTAAACAGCGTGACTCTGATAACGTATTCGGCAGACTTGAATATGAACTGAAAAACGTGCGCGAGGAGGATTGGGCGAACAACTGGAAGCAGTATTTTAAGCCTCTTTGCATAGGCGAAAAGCTGCTCGTAAAGCCGTCTTGGGAAAAGACAGATCCCGGCGAAAGCCGCAGGATACTTGAAATCGACCCTGCTTCCAGTTTCGGAACAGGGCAGCACAATACGACTCAGCTTTGCCTTGAACTGATTGAAAAGCATATTGCCGCAGACTGCAAAATGCTGGATCTGGGGTGCGGCAGCGGAATCTTATCTATAGCCGGCATATTATTGGGTGCAAAATCGGCATTTGCCGTAGATATAGATGAAAACTCCGTAAAAATAGCAGGAGAGAACGCAGTAAAAAATCATATTCCGAGAAATAAATATACGGCAGTATGCGGAAATGTAATTGACGATAACAGCCTTGTTTGCGCTATCGGTTCAGACTATGATATAGTGTGCGCCAATATCGTAGCAGATGTTCTTATAGGCATGGGCGATAGGTTCGGACAATTTCTAAAGCAGAACGGAAAACTTATTGTTTCCGGAATTATAGACAGCCGAAAGGACGAGGTTTTAGATGTTATCAGTTCAAAAGGCTTCAGGCTGACCGAGATCAGAGAAAAAGAGGATTGGGTCGCCGCTGCTTTTGTATTAGAGAATTAACATAAAACGGAAAGGAGAAAATTATGCAGCTTTTATTTTTGATCATTAAAAGAACGGAGCTTGTAGACGATATTATGAAGGAGCTTGCTAAGGCAGGTATCAGAGGAGGAACGGCTATAGACAGCGTAGGTATGGCAAAATCAATATCCGGTATGGATAACCTTCCTACGATAGGTCTTCTGAGAGAGCTTCTGAACGGAGAAGATCCCGCAATGAAAGGTAAAACTATCTTTGTAGCCGTTAAGGATGAACAGGTCGAAGAGGCAAAGGAAGCTATTCTGAAAATAACCGGTGATCTTTCTGTGCCGAATGCAGGAGTACTTTTCGGAGTGCCTGTGACCTTTGCTATGGGAATTAATTAAATACAATATATTTATAAAAAATGCAGGTGATTCTTAAAAGAACACCTGCTTTTTTATTTAAAGTATAAAACATATAAGACCTGAACAGCCCTCGTTTATCATTCTCTCAACAGTTTCTTTTAATCTCATTCTTGCATCATAAGGCAGCTTCGCCAGCTTTGCATGAAGTCCCTCATTTACAAGTTCATGCAGCGACTTACCGAATATATTGCTCTCCCAGATCTTCTGCGGCGATTCTTCAAAATCGTTGAGCATATACAGAACCAGCTCTTCAGACTGCTTTTCAGAACCTACAATAGGCGCTACCTCAGTATTTATCGTAGCTTTCATCATATGGATAGACGGAGCGGCAGCTTTCAGACGTATGCCGTATTTTCCGCCCTGCTTTATAACCTCCGGTTCTTCAAGGGACAGCTCATCCATAGAAGGCATAACTATACCGTATCCGGTCTCTTCTACCTGATTAAGCGCTTCAGCAAATTTCGAGAACTTATTTTTTATCCTTACAAGCTCAAGTATCTGAGGCATAAGATCGCTTTCATTTTCAATCGTAAGACCGGTCGCTTCTCCGATTATCTTAAAGAAAAGATCCTGATGAATCCCAACGGAAATTACGGCGCTTCCGCTTCCCAGATCAATACTCTTTACTCTGCTCTCTGTAACCTGATCACATAATGCAATTTCGTCTGCACAGGTATTTATCTGTCTCAGATTAGTCAGATGAGAAGCAGCGCTTCTTATATGTGAAAAAACAGCTTCTTTCAGCCAGTGTCCTTTGTCCAGGCTGTTGATCCATGAAGGCATTTCAATATTGATCTCCTTTATGGGAAATGCATATAGAACCTGAGTAAGTATATTCTTTATATCTGCTTCGGAAAGCTCCAGGCAATTAATAGGGATAACTGTAGTTTTGTATTTTTCGGAAAGCTCTCTGCATAGCTGCTGTACCTCAACCGAGTCAGGATAAACGCTGTTCATCAGAACTACAAAGGGCTTATTGATATTTTGCAGCTCTGCGATAACTCTTTCCTCACATTCCTCATATTCATCTCTGGGAAGATCGGTTATCGTTCCGTCTGTTGTTACTACCAGCCCTATAGTGCTGTGTTCAGTAATTACCTTCTGAGTACCTACCTCTGCCGCCATATTAAAAGGAACTTCTGCGTCAAACCACGGAGTAACCACCATTCTCGGCATCTCGTTTTCAAAGTAGCCTATAGCGCTGGGAATAATATAGCCTACGCAGTCTATCATACGGACATTAAATTTTGCTCCGCCGTCAAGCGCTACCTCTACCGCTTCCTCAGGAATAAATTTAGGCTCGGTAGTCATTATTGTTTTTCCGCCGGAGGACTGCGGAAGCTCGTCAATTGCTCTTTCCTTCCGGTAATCGCTCTCTATATTCGGAATAACGAAATTCTCCATAAATTGTTTTATAAATGTTGATTTGCCGGTTCTTACCGGGCCGACGACTCCGATGTAAATATCGCCGTCAGTTCGGGTGGCAATGTCTGAATAAATATCGTTCGTCATATTTCTTTCCTCCAGATTCTAATTCATTAACGGTATAAGCAGCATTCCGCAGTCGCTGAGTTTATCTCCTGCAAGATCATTTTCCTCCATAATCGCATTGATTGATGTAGAATATTTCTTTGCGATCTCCCAAATGTCCTCATTTTCGCTGCAATAGCAAAGTTTTAGTGCATATCCCTGCTGTCTTTCCTTAGGCTTGTCGGTATACGCCCTCAGCTCGCAAAGCATATTCCTTGCCGACTGTTCGCAGACATGACCTCCTATTTTCAGCTCCGCTTTAAGCTCGGCAGTATGACTGTCAGTAAGATGATAAGAGCAGCTCTGAACGCAGACTTTGGGATCTATCGTACTTTCAGCGGAAAACTCAGCGGCAAGCTCATGTTCAAACGGCGATTCGGCTTCAAGATATATCGGCGAACAGCTTTCGTTCTTTCCGATAAGACAAAAGATAACATTACCGGATATAACATATCTTCCGCTGCTTTCGTCATATCTGGAAGAAATATTGTTTATATCGCACCAGCAGTCATAAATACAAGCTATCTCATCATCGTCGTAGCTTATCTGTGCAGCTGAAGTGTGAGTCTCGTTTATCTGTACCGGAACGCTTTCTATACGGCAGCCGCTGTTTTCCATCTCGCATTCGTAACAGGTAGAGTAAGCATCCGTAACTACTTCGCAGGTTTCAAACTTCATAGCTGTACAGTTTACAAGAAGAACCAGCTCGCATTCTAGAGCTGATGAATTTTCAGATTTCGGTATGATCTCGCAGCCTGAAGGAGTTATATCAACAAAAGCGTCAAAGCTTTCGTCTATGCCGTCTATATCTATAATCTGGCTGAACGGTATGGTAAATTTCATGGATTCGATAGTATCCTCTCCGGACGGGTCAATGCAGGTATAAAGCATAGATATTTCGGCATCGCCTTTTGTAATAAGCTTACCTGCGATCATTTTTTGCTCCTGAGGAAATACGGTGCAATCCGAGCGTATTACAGCGCCTACAGCAGGCTTAGAAGCACCAAGCTCAAGCTCTTCTATGACCGTTACTCTTTTAGAGGCAGTAAGACGTTTTGACGGATATGTTATAAGGGATTTTTTCAGCTGGATATTTGCTCCGAAAGCGTCTACTATAACTGCCTGCTGCCTTTCTCCGACGATCTTGATTCTTGCTGATACCGCTCCCCTAACGTCAAGCCTTCTTTGATTAACAACACGGCAGTTTATGTAATCAACATGCGGAGTAATTGTGATCATAGGATTCTGACAGTCGCCGCTCATATCTACTGATTTTGAATAATTAAGCTTTTGCTCCAGACAGTTTACCTTACAGCTTCCCTCGCTCTGATACATTACCCTTATCAGCACTGACAGCTCGAAGGTCATTTTTTCGCCGTTAATGCTGTGTGACATAATTTTAGGTATCACACGGCATTTTAAGATCCTGAAAATATCAGGGTAGTAATCGGGAAGGACAAAATCACGCTCTACAGCCTGCTCTACTGTTGTATCAAGAGCGATCTGACTGGCTGTAAAGGTTTCCCGATTTACTTTGAATTCCATTGTTCCCATAATAAATGCGTCCTCCTAAAAATCTTGGTTTGTTTTTTATCTTGCTAAGACAATATATTCGGACATCGTTTGAAATATACCGCAAAATGTTATTAAGAAACAAGGTTTTTAAGAACGAGAAACAAGAAAATAAAATTATCTCCTAACGCTGTGTCAGTTTTTAATTAAAGGCAATCGCACAAAACAACAGATAAACGGTTATATAAAAGCAAAACCCACGAAAGCAATACACTCTTTCGTGGGCTATCTTATATATTGTATTTTAATGGTTTCAAATCGTCAAGATCGTATGGAGTCTTTTGATATACGCAATAATTCAGCCAGTTTGCATACATTAAATTTGCTGAACAGCTCCAATTGAAAATAGGGGTTTTCCCGGGGTCATCATCAGGAAAGTAATTATAGGGAACATTTATTACCATTCCCTTCTCTCTATCTCTGAAATACTCCTTAGCCAAGGTATCACGATCATACTCCCAATGACCCAGCAGGAAAAACTGCCTTTCCGATCTGTCAGATATAACATGAACTCCGGCCTCATAGGATTCAGCTACGATAATCAGATCGGAGACCTTTTCTATATCCTCCCGCCTTATTTCGGTATGCCGGCTATGAGGACAATGAAAAACATCGCCAAAACCTTTAAGAAGCAAGCTCTGCGGATAATTAATATGATGTTTAAAATTTCCGAATTTCTTATTTTCAAGTGCGTATTTCTGTATACCGTAATGATAATACAAAGCCGCCTGAGCGCCCCAGCAGATATGGATCGTAGAATACACATTTGTTTTTGACCATTCAAAGACCTCGCAAAGCTCGTCCCAGTAATCGACCTCACTGTATTCGATCTGTTCAACCGGCGCGCCGGTTATAATAAGACCGTCATAGCGGTTGCTTCTTATCTCATCAAAGGATTTGTAGAACGCAAGCATATGCTCCTGAGGAGTATTTTTAGAGATATGATTCATCTGAACCAAATCAATATCCACATGAAGCGGAGTATTGCTTAAAAGTCTAAGCAGCTGAGTTTCCGTTACTATCTTATCAGGCATAAGATTTACGATAGCAATTTTCAGCGCTCGTATATCCTGATGATCGGCACGGTCGTTCGGAATCACAAATATATTTTCAGCCTCAAGCGTTGAAAACGCGGGCAAGTCGTTTGGAATTTTTATAGGCATTTCGCTTTCCCACCTTAAATTATACTCTGAATATTTATTATACCACAAGACCTGACCTAAAGCAACGAACAAACGATTATATTCACAATTTATTTTATTTTGACGGAATTTCTTAGCGCTCTGCCTTGATCATAGCGTATCTTTATTTATCTGTTTTTATCTTAAAAAAATAATGCCATCACCTTAGATGACATAAAAATAAATGATCCATGTGATGAGACGGAATGAATAACTCGTATCATTAAATAAGTTTTTCATGCTCTATGCTCGGTAAATTTATTACCCTTAGCAGCACGCATGACCTATTATTAAATAACTTTGTCAGACAATAAAGCATTGATCTTATCAAAGAACCATCAACGATATATAAAGCGTTTTCCCTAGAGTTGGATCATCAATTAAAACTTCTTTTTTGTACCGCGCCCCTCTTTATAATGTATCCAAAATAATTATCTGTTTCTTGACATCAATGTTACCGTTTCCATGTGGCACGATAGCTTCAGATGAATGTCAACCCATCTGGCAAGCACATTTTTCCTTCGCCTGTTTGCGGAAACAAATCCAATGGATTTTACGTTCCGGGAAACATATCAACTGCCCTTGTTTCTACAAAGCAGCCGACACATTTTTTCCTACAGTTCCTATATAATACCGCTATGTGCCATTGGCAAATCACGCCCTCTTACACAGCGATTTTGGCATCGTCTCAACCCGGTGCTTTATCGTCTCAACCCAATATACCGAGTGGCTATTGCAAAATCTGCAACAACCACTTTATTAGTTCTCCAACATCAGTTATCAAGTATTTCTTTACAACTGAAACTTCCGCTTATTCTTCATGAACTTCCCAATATCCGTATCTCTTACCACCTTTGCGCTCGATTTTACCGTTTTCCTGTAATTCCTTCATAATACGCTGTATAGTTCTCAGCGGAATATGAGTCTCAGAAGCCAAGTCTTTCTGTGCTATATGTGGATTGCTTTTGATTTTTTCGATAACCTACAAATGCATTGCACTTTCCAACCCGCCATCCAAACCGCCAAAATGGCGGTTTGGCGTTTTGGAATCTGGTACTTTGGCGCTTTGGAGTGCAGTAAACTTCACCATAATATCTCCGCCACTGACAATGTACTCCGGCTCATCCGCACCGAGATTTTTACAGGCATCGATAATTTTTTGAATACCACGTCCCCAGCTTTCAATATATCCGGCACGGTAAAATACTCTCGCAATATCCGGATTATAGGGCTTTGATGCGTGGGCACCCAACAGTCTCTCTGCCGTCCAGCCAAAGGGCAGCATTGCAATTACTGATAAACATCGCATCATCTTCAATTCGTATCTGCACCGGAACATTATCTGCCCAATTGCAATGGATGAGGGCATTAAAAACAGCCTCACGCACAGCATCACGGGCAAATGGGTAGGTCTCTACCCGTGTTTCTTTATGATACGAAATGGCAGCCTTCAGGTACTTGAGATAAATCAAGTCAATCACTCTATCCGCCATAATAAGCAGAGAACCATGTACCTCATCCTGATACAGCAGTTCACTGCCTTCAAATTTTCCGATTTTTACATAGCAGCCACCGATGACCTTCTCCGGCTCCCGGTAAAAGCATAAAGCTCCGGCACGTTTGAGCTTGCCGTCTGCCACCAAGTCCAGCTTCTCCAGCAGTTCTGCATTTGGAATATCCAAATCGTCTTTGGACATACGACCACTGCGCAGAGCTTCTCTCCGAAAAATATCAAAACTTTCTTTATCCAAATCATCAATTCCAATATTTGAAATCGTGGCGGCATCCCATTTCAGTCCGGTCTTTGCCATCAGAAAATTTGTCAGAGCATTGCCACGAAGCAGCTGTTTTGTGCTGCCACTGCGATAATGATACTCGCCATCGTAATTTACCGGAAACGACCACGGACTCACTGCGATTTCAATGTAATCCAAGCCATCCTTGGTAAGCAAATTCACATCTGCCACAATTCCCAATTTATTCTGAATCTTGTTCGGAATATCCTCCAACAGCTTCTTGGAGTTTTTCACTCCAATGACTGTGCCATCATCCCGTGTGCCGATATATATTTTGCCGCCCTGCGCATTAGCAAAACCGCATATCCATTTTAGATATTCGTCACGCCACGACTCTTTCCATTCTATGTTTTGGCTCTCTGCCATAGTGCGGTCACCTCCTAAAATTAGCATTCCCTTGCTTAGTTGCTACTATCCGATATTTTTCTGCACAAGTCAAGATATCACCCTTTCACAGGCTGCATCTAAGGGAGTGCCGTCTTTGATACAATACCCATTTTGCGAAAAAGGCTCGAAACCGCCTGATTTCAAGCTATTCTGCGGTTTTTGACTTTTCAAATTGGCTGCTGCCAGTAGGAAAATCAAGGCTGTTGACTGTATTTGTGTTGCTGTCATCATGGCGATTTTGAACCCCTTCTCTGGAATAATTAAAATGTATAAGCAAAATTAAAAGGTACAGGAATAATTAAAAGTTTTACTGTTCAGAAATTCTTTTATCATTTTCCCAATCTTTATATACTTGTGAATCTTTGATTGTTTCACCAGCCTTTTGAAGTCTTTCAACAACCTTATTCTGCTGTACCTCACTCATTTCGTCTGATGCTTTCTGTGCAGTACGCATCATATGTGCAAATTCATTCCCTACCACACTTCTTATTTCTTGGTTTTTCGCTTCTATGCTACCATTTCCATTCTTTATCCGTGTATTAATCCATTTTTCGTTTTTCCCAAAACTATAAAATGTAAGAATAACAATGCCCATCATGTTAGTTATAGTACCGTAAGTACCGTCGCTTTCATAACAAAATGTGTAGCTGCCAATTCCTCTATGAAATGTGGCATGGGGCTTCAAATTCTTAATTCCTAATACTTCATCATTGACAACCTCTTTAATGTCATCAAAGAAAAAAATGTGGTTCTCAATATATTCAATGTCAGTGCGTTTGTTCAAAAGAAACTCACGCATTATTTTCTCTGACTTTATTAAACATTCTAACGCATCTATCCCTACAACATGATTCTCAACAAAATCCAACAAATCCCAATAAAGACTTCTCCAACTTACCGATGTAAGAAAATAAAACAGTCTGCTATCATAGTCAAACTTACTTTTTTCTCCTTTAAGATATGGATGAAACATAAGATTGGCAAAATATGTCTCATCTTCACTAAATAAATCTTCGCAATTTCCGCAAAGCATATAGTGCTTTTCGCTATCTTGTACTACCATGTTGGGATTTTCTGAATTTCGTATATTTCCCACAGATGTTTTCTTTAGTGTTCTCACAGCCATCTTCGGAATAATGTGGCTCAACTCTAATTCGGATTCTGCTCCACATAAGGCGCATTTTTTCAGTCTATTGATTCCCATAACATCCTCACTCTGCGTCTTCCTTCGTCACCGGGATATAAACCCGTTTCAACGGAATCATCTTTCTGTATTTTTCGCTCAGGTCTTCATAATACTTCAAAATCAAATCCACCAATTCTGTGCCATTGATAGCACGGATGATAGGTGTGTTATCTAAGTATTTCCTTGCGTTCTTCGTGTAATTGGACAGCGAAACAAATAGACCATAATCACCCTCACGCATCGCACCCTTTAGGGATTGGATGGTGGTTTCCTTTATGTCGCCATCCTGACTTTTTACCTGCACCATGATTCGGGGAGGAAGTTCATCTTTATATGCGACAATATCAATTCCGCTGTCACCGCCGTGGGGAGATACCTTTGTCCGGTAGCCCATTGCCATAAGCAGGTCAGCAACAAACTCCTCCAAGTCATAGCCCTTCAGATTTTTGCTGAGTTCCTTCAATATGAAATCCTTTGTAGATTCCACGATTTCCTCTGCTGTCGCTCCGACACTTTCATCCTCGTCTGTGTCTGTTGTGACAGC
Organism: Hominimerdicola intestinalis; assembly: GCF_054655215.1. Taxonomy (NCBI): domain Bacteria; kingdom Bacillati; phylum Bacillota; class Clostridia; order Eubacteriales; family Oscillospiraceae; genus Hominimerdicola; species Hominimerdicola intestinalis. The sequence goes on along the minus strand of NZ_BAAHNZ010000005.1, from coordinate 75,045 downwards.
TGTTTTCTTGAAGTTCTTGTCCAGTGCGGCAAGGTACTCGTCGGAATAGTTCTTCACGGAGAAGAAGGACATCGCAGAGCCAATCTCATATAAAGCCCCCTGTGAAAAAGCGGTACGAGGCAGATGTTTGAGCCATTTCACTTTGTGCTGCTGCACATATTCCACGGCATCGCCATCATAGATGTACTCGCTTTCCACTGTTCCGAGATTTATCATCCGGTCAATCTTGGACGGATATACCACATAATCTCCGACCTGAACCTCATGGGCAAAACGGTATAGCATACCTGCACCATTGGCAACACTGCCTTTTTTGGCATCAGGATATACCTGCATATAGTGTTCCTTAAAAGCCTCTCGGCTTGCTTCGATTTTACTGAGGTCGCCCATGTCTTTCCAGCCGATAGCAATCACGCTTTTCTGCAAGAACATATTGTCATCCTTTGTATGGATGCCCCAGATTCTTTTTTCTTCGTCAGCCATGTTGCTGCACCTCCTTATTCTACACCCAATGCCTTAAACACCGCATCCTCCGCACTCTGGTACGGGATAAGCTGGAATGCACTCATCAAATCCGGCGGCACTGTGGCAAAATCAATCATCGAGGTTGCTGGTATCAGCACCTTCTTTGCGCCACTGTCCAAGCATACCTGCAGGGAGTTGGCAAGCTCATCTGCCTTGATGAGCGTACCGCTGATGCTGATTTCTCCCAGCACAGCCAGTGACCCCAGCGCAGGCTTTCCAAGAGCAATGGAGCAAAGTGCGATGAGGGTAGGCAATGCCAGCTTGCTGGTCATTCCAATACCCTGCAAATCCTGATAATTGATGATGTAATCTTTTGTCGTTGTGCTAATCGAGCCACTGATGCGGCTTCCATTTGCCTTCAGGAAATTGAATGCCGTGTTCGTTGCTTCCTTGCAGTCCCGGTCAGAACCGATGCCTGTGCGCTCGAACTTGCCGCTTCCCGGCAGCATTTGGCTCTCCAAGCGGAACACGCCTATCATGCCGGACTTGCCCTGCGATACCGTGTAGACCTGACCCGGATTGCACATTCCCTCCGGTATCAGCTTACCACCACCTTGCTCCGGCACGGACACATAGTGTTCCTCAAAGCTCTCTGCAAGATTTTGATTCGATTTGCGTTTGTTATGCCTTTGTTGAACAGACCATAAATTGTAAACGGGTCGATATCTACGATGTTATTGTCCTTCTCCAGTTTTGGCAAGCGCATACCAATAGCGCTATAGACAGCCTTTACTTTTTCAATCAGCGTTTGTCTATCTGTTGCATATGGTAGGAGCTTATCTGCAAATTCCATATAGAAATCTACCCATGAAAGATATTCTTTGTTATTCATTTGCGCTTCCTCCTTATACATCAGAACTTGTTTGCTCATTGTCACGGATTGCCTTCTCTATAGCCTCGGCTAACTGCATTATTTTATTATTATGGCTTCCAGTATAGTGGTACATCAAGTAACGTATATCCACAACAATTCCTTGCACTCGCTCATAATCGTGATTTCCAGATTTCCACTCTCCACGGGCCTCGCCTATATTTCCGTATATTGAATCAAAACCAAAAACATTTTTTGCGCTATTATATGGCATTAAGAAAGCATTGTACACGGGTACATCTTCCCCGTATTCACGTTTAAAACGTTCCTGTGTATAAATGTATTCTCCATATGTAATTTGCTTGTTAATAGAAGATGATTCTGGTAAATGCATAGGATTCCCTGTTATGCCATAACGATAGTACTTGGCATCCAAAACATAAATTTTACCATTGTACAGCATGATCGAATCCGGCTCTAAGGCAAAATTTTCTTTTACTTTGCCCTTAAGATACCATCGTGTTCGAGGGAAATATCTGTACTTGTCTTTAATTCCATATACTCGATCGATCAATTTTTCCCATACATATTCAAAAGAATCGGTGCCAAAATAAAACTGTTTCAGGTTTGTTTGCTCATCGATATATTGCAAAACCGCAATCATGGCCGCAAACAAGCGTTTATCTTTATCATTGTTTGTTCTTGCCAACTTGTCATTTAAAACAGAAAGAAACATTTTCGTATTCTTTTCAATCGTTGGCTTTGGCGGCAAATCGGGCGTGAATAACCATCCAAGCTTCTGAAAACTTTCATACACACAATACTTGTGAATTTGCGTTATTAGATTTTTATCGTTAGGAGATGAAACCCTTACAGTATATTCTGTGTATACCGGTGAGCCATCGGCCTGAATAAGAGGCCGTTGTTTTCTTATTGTTTTTGCCCAATCAATACTACCTCTATCACTTGTCTTAAAAACAGGCTCTTTTTCTGTGTAATAAGAATTTTGTTCCAGATAGTAATTGATTACTTCCATATAAGCGTTGATTGGGAAATCGACCGATTGTGGCGCTTCAAATTTCTTCATGGCGAGTACACGGTCTGACTTATCGGTAAATTCGGCAAGTACAGAAATCAAATGCAATATATCTCTACGGATTTCTTGATCTGTTTCGGGCAACTGATATCCAACCGGAAAATAGACCATTGCATTTTCAGAATCCGCTTTAATTCCGACAAAACGATCTCCCTCATCATTTTTATTAATATGGCATCTGTCAAGCAATCTTGCGTCTAAATCCACGGTATCACCACCTCATGTTAATCTTCGCCGTTGTTCTGCCCGGTAATGGCATTAAACATTCCTTCCTTAAAAAAGGCAAAGCGCTCATTTCCTTTTTCAGATGTAAATTTTTTTATAACAGCTTCAAGACTCTTGTAAGTGCTTATTTCAAAAATATTTTCACGAGAAAACTTAAACGCATCATCCCACAGATACTTTATGACTTTTTCAGGGAAACGACTATTGTGGCGTTTTGCAACGATTTGTTCCTGTTCACTCGCATCTACGTCGTCTGCAACCGGATCATACCAGAGATCCAGTTTAGAAACAAAATAGGCGCCTAAACGCTTGTCTTCAGAGGACGTCATTCTTACATTGCCATCTAAAATTTCCTTATTGATAGCACGACAAAAAGCGCTCCAAGTCACATCAGTATCTAAAATTTTATCATTTGCGTAAGGATGATTTTCAAAAGAATTCTCAATCAAACGCATATGCCAACGTCTTTGAAAGGCAGTATCTAAGGTGAACACATTCTGGTCAGATGTGTTCATTGTCCCGACGATAGACATATTAGAAGGGATGCGAACTTTATGTTCTGGATCTCCGTAGACGATCGCCGCAACATTCGCATTAGTGATGGAATACTCACTGGTCCCCATAGGAAAACTTGTATCATCCGTTGTTCTGTCTAAGAGTTGGAATACCTCACCAAAAATTGCAGGAGCATTCCCACGATTGATTTCCTCGATAATTAGAAAATATTCAATATCTGGATTATGGTATGCTTTCCACAGCAATCTGGTAAATGGGCCGGGCGTAAATAGATAACGCACTTTGTCATCAGCAGATACTGTCGGCAATATCTGACCAACAAAGTCAGAATACGTGTAATCCGGATGAAACACAAGACGCTCCATTCGGCTTTCATCACTACAATATTCATGTTGAATAGTGTAACTCTTACCAGAACCGGGTACACCGTAAAGCAGTACATTGGTACCGCCTTTCTTTCTATCACAGTGATCTAAATCCACACCGTCATGTCCAGTTCCGTCATCAACTCTATCTGGTGTAGTGTACCCCAGCAATTGACTTAAATTGTCCATTGTACTATGAATTCTGTTATTATCCATTACAGACTACCTCCATATAACTTTTCTAAGAAATCTGCTTCAAGAACCTCTGATTTAACTTCCATGTGTCTACCAGAATCACTGATGGACCATTCAGGACGTTGAATAACATGAAGTAGCCCGGCAAATTCAAAATACTGAGGCGTATATTGGTGTCCTTTTGGCTTCTCTACTACATTTCTCATAGTGAAGTCAAATTCACCATTACGATATCTGGTAATATAATCATCCAGAGTGGCCTCTTCGACATCACAATCATCATGTCGAATGCAAGTGTTCAACAAATACCATTCACATTTGTCCATACGCCCGTATTTGTTCAATGCTCTCAGTGTCGCTCTTAATGGATGTAATTTGCTTCCATCACTGTTTTTGAAATAGTAAAAGCGTAATGCATCGCAATAAGCTTCCTCATATAACTTCTTGATTTCTGCATAAATCTTTTCTTTTACGTCATCTTCGTAATTGTCAGCAAGCCCCACTTGTTCTTCCAATTTGGCTGCTTGATAGACCAATTTCCCTCTATCTGTCAGAAGATTCTGTATATCTATCTCATTTCGGCTGCTAAAAGAATTTTCATTTAAAAAGCCAAAATTTTCACAAACACGTTTTACCGTTCGTACTGCGCCTGAAGATGACATTTGCATTCGCTCCGATAAACGATCTTGTATCCCGTTTCCCCAAGGCGAATGATTCGTGAATAAGGGATCCGACAAGCAATCGATCATGATTCGGAACTGCCTATGCAAATCTGGCCCAATATTTCTACCGGTATAGTCCCAGCCACGAAGATCCATAGTCCATTCCTCCTTATCATTACTTCTTTTTTAACACCAATATTTCATCGTACTTGATGATGCCACCACGATTGCCTCGTGGAAGATGAAGGTATCTATCACGAATAACATATTTGAAGCTAAGCTCAAATAAATATCCGTTTTTCTCTGCTATCTCGGCCAAAACCTTTGCTGTAGGAATGCTCTGCCCACGAATATTACTATCTCCGACCACGATTACATATCGTCCGTTTTGTTTCAATTCTTCATATACAGCAATCATATTTTTTGCCATATCCTCGAAGTAGGTATTTACAATGTCTGCACGTTTTGCATCAACTTCAGCGATTTTTTTTGCAATCGGGACGAGTGTTTCTGATTGCGAAGCATAGTGACATTCATCGTAAAAGGATTTTGAAATTTCTGTTCCAATATACGATTGCTTACTTTTTTTTAAGTCTTCATCTGTCGCTAAACCAAGCCACATATCCTCAAAGCGCAAACTACGCACATAGTCATAGGCATTAATATATGGCGGAGAGGTCACAGCCAAATCGATAGCGCTTTCTGCATCTATTGTTCTTGCATCATTGCTCTCTAAGATAGTGCTATTACAGTGGAGTGGTGCAACTGCCTCGGAAAAGCCAATAATAGCCTCTCTATACATATCTTCTACTTCAAAGAACAGCTCTGAAGGATCGGCGGGTGTCTTAGGGTATTTTGTGGATATATACGGTTTTGGAGAAACCTCATCAGCATTCGAAACCTTTCGAATAATTCCAGAAAGGACAACATATAAATAATCCTTGACATTCTGGTTGTCTGCTGCAAGTTTATCGATTGTATGCTTAAAGAACGAAAGCCACAGAATTGATTTATTACAAAACCATTTCTCGATATTAGGAATACCGGGAATCGGGTACTGAAAACTCTCGTCAGGAGACATCTCCTTTATTTTCTTTACAACTTCATCGAGAAAACCAATATCTTCTTTGGAGTAAACTGTAGTTTTCACTTTGATGAGCAATCGGGCAAATGGGTCAATATCAATTGACATAGCATTTCTGCCCAAAAGCATCGCTTCTATCGCAGTAGTTCCTGATCCGCAAAACGGGTCCAACACAGTCTCTCCAGCCTTTGAATATGCGTTAATTGCAAAACGAGGCACGGCAGAAATATACCTTGTCGGGTATTTATTAAACAATCTATTGGTTGAGGCTACAATTTTAGCCTTGTCGGGGATGATTTCGTATATCTGATCTTGAATCGGATTGATTGGAAAATCATCCAATTTTATCACTTCCATTCTGGAAACCTCATTTCTCTAATTTCACTATGCTCTCACGCAAGTATTTTCGTACATGTTCAGTCTTTTTATATTGCTGTGAACTTGTGATAATAAGCCTTTCCACAGCAATTTCCTGAACTTTAAATCCTATTTTTTTAGCAATCATTGCCAAAAATATATCTGTCGGAATCACAATGCCAGCATACGCAGAATTACTAACAACAATTGCGCAATGTCCGCCATTCTTCAGAGAATCATATATCTGTCGAAGAGCTTCTTCCATATCTGCAAAATAGCCGTTAAGCATGTCCGGTATTCTGTTTGTCCACAGCTTCTGCTGACGCAACAACGGAATTATTTGATCGTTCAGCTCTGGCAAATTAAAACTGGTATATCGTTCCGGCCATGTAGCATGGCAATGTGATCTCAAAGATTTCATACGGATGTTTTTTTGATCACTTGTGGAATTTACAAAACCTGCAAACCAAAGCTCCAAATAATAAATCTTCGTATAGTCAAAGCAATTTGCATACGGCGGTGAAAAAAGAACTAAATCTAAGGTATTCTTCGCCACTTTTTTTTCCATCGTTGTAACGCTTTCCACATACACTTGTGGAATTGGGCCGTTATCTTCAATCGAAAAATCTTCAATCATAGAGGCCGCTTTCTTCGAAATACACTCCATTGCGAACTTGAATTCACAGCCCTTATCATAAGTTGGTGGACGCCTCTTTACTTTTAATCCATTGCCTGCTTTTCTGTATAGTGCACATTCTTCAAGTATGCAAATCCAAGCAAAAAACAATAATTCCTTCGGTTTGCCCTCTGGTAATTCATTGATGTACTTTCTTATATTGAGCTGTGCCAACAACATTTCAGATTCAAACATACGACGCAAATATTCATTTTCAGGAAGCTCAATATTGGCTGCAATCTCAATAGTCGATAACTTCTGCAGAAGTTTTTCGAATTCCTCCATATCTGCTTTGCTATAATCCTCAGTTTTGACCTTTGTAATAAATGCTGCAAAAGGATTAACTTCAAAACCAATAGACTTCATTCCTTTGGCCTTTGCGACAGCAAGAGTAGTTCCGGCTCCACAGAATGGATCACAGACAACAGAAGACTTATTCAGTTTGTATTCATTGAAGATTTTCTCAACCAGAATCGGCGAGAATCCTTCCTTATAATTAAACCATCTATGTCGAGCATACTTAGCGCTGTAAACAAAGTTACAATCAACATTTGTGTATGTAGCACTATTCAAGTCGTTGTTCGTTACATTGTATTTAGCATCAAGAGCAGCATAAAAATCCGGCAAGCTATTGTAGTCCATGTAGTGTAAACCTCATTTCTAATTAATTGCGCTCTTTCCGCTTTTGACCCATTCGTCCAGTTCGGAACGCTTACATTTCCACAGCTTTCCAACCTTGTGTGCTGGGACCATTTCTTTTTTTATCCAATTACGGAGCGTAACTGTCTTTATGCCCAAATACTCTGCGGCTTCTTCAATGCTAATATAGTTATCATTTTCGTTTATAGTCATCCTGAACACCTCACTAAATGTCATTGCTATAAAAATCTATCTTGTATTATACCACAACAGCATCGAATTTTCAAGGCATTTACTGATATTTGCTTATATTTAACTATGGTTTAATCATATTTTATTAGATTTTACCTTCTTCCGGTGGTTTCTCTGAGCTGTGGCGTTTCTGCAATTGGCGCAACAGTATTTTTTGCGGCCGTTTGTAGTCTTAACAACAAAACGGTTATTGCACGCTGGATTTGCACACTTGCGATAAACTTCTATGCCGGGACGCAAGTAGAACACTGAAAAATACAAAGCAGAAATCAAATTGGGAACTCTCCATGTAGGCCCCATTTTTTGAACGCTGTATCTTGGTGAAATGCCAGAAAGATTATGATTCATTTCTTCGTTTAGAATAATTTTAGCAACTACAACGGCACAATTTTTCATTTTTTCATCTAACAGTGCAATTTGAGGAACATCAGAATAATATTCAATGCCGTGCTCAAAAGATACACTTCCAACAACACCAACTTCCCTCATAAAATGAAACAGGAAATCTATCACATATCGTCTATTCTTTGAAAGATTTATGCCATTACGGTATAGATATACGATGGATTTATATCGCATATCTAAATACCCCGGATATCGATTCGCATATATGTTTCCTGAGACAACATCGTTATATTCTTCGATATCCAATTCATAAGAGTTGTATATAGAGTCCCGAATTGTATACGTATCTTTTTGAAAAGCCTCTTGCTGTCCATCGATTTCTGGCAGCTGTGAGGCTTTATCTATTTCACCAGACAAAAAATGTTTGCAAGAAACATATGGCCGAGACAAAGTCGACAATTCTATAGATATTTGCTGACTTAAAAGCAAGTACAAAGTCAATGAAATCATTCTTTCATAGTCAATTTCTGGAGATTCAATTTCATTCATTAATGCAACCGTTGCTTTCAATCTATTAATGATCTCGACCACATCTTCGAGGCTTAGTGACTCATAATTTTCGCTTCCAACCTTAAAAAAGAAACCATTTGTTTCAAAAAAGCTAATCATTGCTTGGATGTCGTTATCTGGCAACGACACAACTTCCTTTAATAGATTTTCTTGTCGAACCGATCCGTTCTCGGTAGTACGGCATAATCCTGCCTCTCCGCTGAAAGCAAAATAGGTTTTTATATCTTTTTGAGATTGTATCTTTAATCGATGTTCGACTACTCCCGGAGAAATATTAGTTGTATCAACCCCGCAAAAACACGGATTACTTTCATACGAAAAATAATCACCATCAAAAAATTTACCGTTTTCCAAATTAGACATTTTTGCCTCCCGCTACTCAAATCTTTTATGCTAAGTCGTATAGATTTCCGCTTATAGTAATTGTAAACGTAAGCGTATATATATTATACACCAAAATGATAATTAATGCAATAATCGATACACTCTGAAAACGCATTTACATAAGCGGAAATGGCAGAAATTTACTTACTAATCTAATGCAGGTACAATATAAGCAGAAAGCAGAAGCTTTCTTGCATTATCCTGCATCGCCCGATCAACGATGGCTCAACAGCATAATACAACAACTGAATAATAACAGCTGCCTTGTGAGCAGGCCGCTGCAATCCGGAACGGAGTAATTCCGTCAGGACTGCGGTTCTTTCATTGCGCCTTTTTGCAGCTGTACCAGAGTTCCTCCGTTTCGAGACATCGACAAACGGAGGAACCTATTATGTCAAAAACAGAAAATCAGTACACAGAAACCCGTCGTATCTACATCCGCAGCCAGCGTCGCTGGCAGGAAGTACCCGAAGAAGTCTATCAGGAACATATCCGCTTCCATGACACCTACCGTCATAGAATGCAGGACCGTGGCCTCTGCTGCTGTCCTCGCAATAAATGGTGGGTCTGTGATGCCGATTGTCTGACCTGCGAATACCGCAACGCCGACGTCATCGCTTCATTGGACGCACCGATTGGTGAGGAAGATGATGACCTGATTCTGATGGATACCATTGCAGACGAAAGCGTAGCCGTTTCCGAGCTTGCTTCCGACCGTATCGTGTTGGAGCAGCTGTTCAAACGCCTCGCCGACCTGATGCCGGAGGCTGAAAACATCGGCAAGCTGCGTATGCAGGGCCTTTCCGATGAAGCTATCGCCAAAGCAATCGGTATCCCTCGCACCACATTCCTGTCCCGTCTCAAGGCAGCAAAGAAGCTGCTGGCACAGGAATACCCGGACTTCTTTTAATAGGTAGACAAGCACTCTGGCCGCTGGCAAAACCGGCGGTCAGAACATTTTCAAAAAATTTTCTCCTTTCCTTCGTCAAAAGCCATCGCTCATCTCCAAAAGGGAGTGTAAGGAGCAGAAAACAAGCTGCTCCACCACGAACAGGAGGTGAACGACATGACTCAGGCCCACAGCCGCACCGTGGATACCAAAGCCGAGGTGATTGAAATCCTCGTCGCTATCAGTCAGGTGTCCGCACGAATGGCAAGAAATCTCAGTGTACTTGCCGCAAGACAATCCGAGGAAGGAGGAAAACATCATGAGCAAAATGAGCGAAATGGCTATGACCATCGAAGAGTTACGCAATGCTGCCGCTGCTATTACTGATGCCGCCAACTATCTGGCACAGCTGTTTTCCAGTAACGACGCAGAGGAACAGCCGGAAGAGAAAGCGCCGGTGCAGAAACCTGCATTGACGCTGGAACAGGTCCGTGCAGTTCTCTCTGAGAAATCCCGTGCCGGTTACACAGCAGGCGTCCGTGAGCTGCTCCAGAAATACGGTGCCAGCAAGCTCTCTCAGGTGGACCCGTCCAATTATGAAGCGCTGCTTCGTGATGCGGAGGTGATTGGGAATGCCACCTAAAGCACACTCCATTTTATCTGCGTCATCTTCCCATCGCTGGCTGAACTGCCCGCCTTCTGCAAGGTTATGTGAAACCTACGAAGACAAAGGCTCCGATTATGCCGCCGAAGGGACCGACGCCCACAGCCTCTGTGAGTATAAGCTCCGCTTGGCGCTCGGCATGGAGGCAACCGACCCGACCGAGCATCTGACTTGGTTTAACGAGGAAATGGATGACTGCGCCAACGGCTATGCGTCCTACATTTTAGAACTGGTGGAAGCCGCCAAGGAAACCTGCGCTGATCCGGTGGTCCTCATCGAACAGCGTGTAGATTTCTCCCGCTGGGTAGAACAAGGCTTCGGCACTTCGGATGCCATTATCATCTCCGACGGAACGCTCCATGTGGTGGATTACAAACACGGCCTCGGTGTTCTGGTGGAAGCAGATAACAATCCGCAGATGATGTGCTACGCCCTCGGTGCCTTGGAGCTATTCGATGCCATTTACGACATCGACACCGTGGCAATGACCGTGTATCAGCCAAGACGCCAGAATGTGTCCACCTTCGAGATGTCCAAGGATGACCTTTACCGCTGGGCCGACGAAGTCTTGAAGCCGACTGCAGAGCTTGCCTTTGCCGGTGACGGAAACTTCCTCTGCGGTGAGTGGTGTGGCTTCTGTAAAGCCAAACACGAGTGCAGGGCCAGAGCCAAAGCAAACCTGATGCTGGCGCAGTACGATTTCAAACTGCCTCCGCTGTTGGAGGATACGGAAATCGAGGTCATTCTCTCCCGTGCAGACCAGCTGGTCTCTTGGGTCAACGACATCAAGGAGTACGCACTCCAGCAGGCCATCTCCGGTAAGGAATGGACCGGCTTCAAACTGGTCGAAGGTCGCAGCAATCGTCGCTACACCGATGAGGTCGCTGTAACCCAGACCGTATCCGCCGCAGGCTTTGACCCGTATGAGCGCAAGCTACTCGGTATCACTGCCATGCAGAAGCTGCTCGGAAAGAGCCGCTTTGACGAACTCCTGTCGGCCTATATCGAAAAGCCACAGGGCAAACCCACACTTGTACCGGAAAGCGACAAGCGCCCGGTCATGAATAATGCAAAAACTGATTTTATGGAGGAAAACGATTATGAGTAAGAATGTAAAACCTGTAAATCCCATGAAGGTTATCACTGGCCCTGAAACCCGCTGGAGCTACGCAAATGTCTGGGAGCCTAAGTCCATTAACGGCGGCACTCCTAAGTACAGCGTCAGCCTTATCATCCCTAAGTCCGACACTCGCACTGTTGCCAAGATTAAGGCCGCTATCGAAGCTGCCTACAAGGAAGGCGAAGCCAAGCTCAAGGGTAACGGCAAGACCGTACCTGCGCTCTCCATTTTGAAGACTCCTCTTCGTGATGGCGACCTTGAGAGACCTGACGATGCAGCCTACGCCAATGCGTACTTCATCAACGCCAACGCTACCACTGCTCCCGGCATCGTGGATGCAGACCGCAATCCTATCATGAGCCGTTCCGAAGTTTACTCCGGCGTATACGGTCGTGCCAGCATTACCTTCTATGCTTTCAATAGCTCCGGTAATAAGGGCATCGCCTGCGGACTGAACAATCTCCAGAAGATTCGTGATGGCGAGCCTCTCGGCGGCAAGGCCAGTGCTGAGTCCGATTTCAATACGGATGAAGATGAGGATTTCCTCGACTAATGACCTAATTCCCCAGCAGGGCGGCGGAGCAATCTGTCGCCCTGTTTGGGTATGGAAAGGATGTGACAATTCATGAAAACGCTGAGTATTGATATAGAAACTTACAGCAGCACTCCACTGCAAAAGTCCGATGTGTACCGTTATGTGGAGGCTGATGATTTTGAAATTCTGCTCTTTGGATATAGTGTGGACTCCGGCCCGGTGCAGGTAGTCGACCTTGCCTGTGGTGAACACATTCCAAAGGAAATCCTGCAGGCGCTGGAAGATGATGCGGTTATCAAATGGGCCTTCAACGCCACCTTTGAACGCATCTGCCTCTCTCGCTTCTTGGGCTATCCTACCGGCGATTACTTAAATCCCGAAAGCTGGCGCTGCTCCATGATCTGGGCCGCAACTATGGGACTGCCTTTGTCGCTGGAAGGTGTCGGTGCCGTTTTGGGCCTTGAGAAGCAAAAGCTCACCGAAGGCAAAGACCTCATCAAGTATTTCTGCCAGCCTTGCGCTCCTACCAAATCCAACGGTCAGCGCACCCGAAACAGACCGTTCCATGCACCAGACAAGTGGGATGCCTTCAAGAGATACAACCTTCGAGATGTAGAAACCGAAATGGGCATCCAGCAGCGTGATGCTGTATCATAAAAGTTGACACCCTATTCTCAAGGATTTTGATATAATTATAATCAATACGAGAACAGGAGAAATAATTATGGCACGAAATCAAAAATCTTATGACAACGAATTTAAAGCACAGGCTGTAAAGCTTGCTCAGGAAATAGGCGGGTATAAAGCAGCAAAAGAATTAGGTATTCCTGATGGAACTATTTACCGTTGGATAAAAGCCTTCAAAGAAGGTCGCCTTAGTGCAAATGAAGCGGTTCATTCCCCTAAAACAGCATTATTCCTTAACGATGAACTTATCGAACTCAGAAAACGTGTTAAAGAGTTGGATAAAGAAAATCGCCATTTAAAGGAAGAAAACGAATTTCTCTAAGAAGCCAGTGCTTTTTTCGCAGCCAGCCGTCGGAAGTCAGCATAAACAGAGACTGATGTTTATTGCAATCAAAACGGATGACGGTAGGATTAAGGGCAAAATTTCTTTTTATTGCAGAGCACTTCATGTTTCCAAACAGGCATTCAATAAATATTTAAAAACAAAGGATGCTCCATGGAAATATCAGGCATTGGCAGATGCCATGCTGGATATATGTAGTGAAGATGAATGCAATGATACTTATGGAAGAATCCATATGTATCAGTCATTGCAGTTCAAGCAGCCTGAAGGTGTACATATTCCAGGTGAGAGGACTGTTTATCGTGTCATGGAAGAAATTGGCCTTGATCATAAACCGAAACACAAGCCCAATGGCATTACCAAAGCGGATAAAGAGGCCCGGAAATCAGATGATTTAATAAAGCGTGATTTCACAGCTGAAAAACCACTTGAAAAATGTATTACCGATATGACCGAAATAAAAGCATCTGATGGAAAACTGTATGTTTCAGCCATTTTTGACTGTTACGATTTAGCTGTGTTGGGGCTTGCCATGGATATAAACATAAGGGCTGACCTTTGTGAACAAACCTTAGATAATGCTTACAGGGCATACCCTATGCTCCAAGGCGCTATTCTTCACAGTGACAGAGGTACGCAGTATACCAGTGAACTGTATCGTAAAGCAATCAACAAATATGGCATTCTTCAAAGCATGAACAGTGCCGGTGGCAGATGCCATGACAATGCCAGATGCGAAAGTATGTGAGCAAGATTCAAAGAAGAATTACTTTATGGACGTTATGATACCGCCTCAATGACAGCAGAACAGCTAAAAACTCTCATCTGGAGATATTTCATCAGCTATTGGAATAACCGGAGAATCTGTTCTGCTAATGGTGGGTTACCTCCGATGGTTAAGCTACAGCAATACTATGATTCATTGCAGGAGGCAGCATAGGTCGAATATCTTTGAGAAAAAAGTGTAAACCAATATTGACAATATCATTCCATAAGCCATCGGCTGGAATAGAGTCTGGTCATTATTACAGCTTAAGGTTGCGGACAGGTCATTCTGAATCAACGCCCCTTTACCACCACCCTCACAGCCACATCTTATTTTCATTGTTTTGGGTGTCTGCACCACGAATGGTTGGTTATTACCTCCCGTGCCGAAAGTAGATAAAATGGTCTGTGATACATCAAGCGGTCCCTTGTATCTGCAATCCTGCCCGTGGTTCTCAAACATTAGACCGTCTGTGCCTGCCTCACAAGTGCCTTTTGAAGTACGGCTGGCAGTTCTTTGCCACGACTGGAAGCCCTGCGCAGAATACCCAGACAAGCCTTCGGACTCAAATAATATTTTTTCGGCACTCCCTCCATCAAAATCTGCGACAAGGTAGATACGTTGTCTTCTTTGGGGTACACCCCAATACTGAGCATCAAGGAGTCTCCATGCGACTGAGTAACCGTCTCCCATGATGCGTCCTGCATTTTCCCATTTTGCAGGTTTAGACACTGACACCTGTTCGTCTTTGATTTTACAGACCTCATTAAGGACCGCCTTGAAATCTTCTCCCTTGTTTGAGGAGAATGCTCCGGGGACATTTTCCCAGACGATATATCTTGGATATTTTCCATTGGTAGTCTCCCTCATTTCTTTTATGATTCTAATGGCTTGATAAAATAAAGAAGAACGGCTGCCATCAAGTCCGTTCCTCTTCCCGGCCACGCTCATGTCCTGGCATGGGCTTCCGAAGGTTATGATATCCACAGGCTCAATCTCTGCACCATTGATGGTGGAAATATCCCCATAATGTTTCATATTAGGAAATCGAGTAGTTGTCACCATAACAGGGAATGGCTCAATCTCCGAACTCCATATGGGTATAATTCCTGCAAGAAGTCCACCCAATGGAAAACCCCCAGAGCCATCAAAGAGACTGCCGAGGGTCAGTGTAAATCTATTCTGTTGTTCCATCTCCAAAATCAACCTCCTTCACAAGGTCGGAGTACATCAGTTTCTCTCCGTTACGGTTTACAAATACATTTTCTGCATCCACGGTATCTTCCACATATCTGCGAAGTATGACAGATGCATACTTTTCATCCAACTCCATCGTGTGGCAGATACGATTGGTCTGCTCACAGGTCATAAGCGTTGAACCACTGCCACCACAGGTATCAATGACGATTGCATTCTCCTGACTGGAATTACCGATTGGATATGCAAGCAGGTCTAATGGTTTGGAAGTCGGATGATTTTTATTTTTCTTAGGCTTATCGAAATTCCAAATAGTGGTCTGGGAACGACCTGCATTTTTACTCCAGTAGTGTTTTCCATTCTGAAGGAAACCGTAAAGCACAGGTTCGTGCTGCCACTGATAATCTGACCTGCCAAGCACCAGGGAATTCTTTACCCAGATACAGCAGCCGGACAAATGAAAACCTGCGTCAATGAATGCTTTTCTGAAATTCAAACCTTCCGTATCTGCATGGAATACATAAGCCGAGCCACCTTTTTCAAGATGCTCGGCCATGTTTTTGAATGCAGCTAACAGAAATTCATAGAATTTATCATTTTCCATTTTGTCATTTTTGATGGAAAGTCCATCCGAAGACTCAAAAGCTACATTGTATGGTGGGTCCGTGATGATGAGGTTTGCCTTTTTCCCATCCATAAGTGTTGCAACATCCTCCGGGGAAATAGCATCACCACACATCAGTCTGTGTCTACCGACCTGCCATACATCCCCTCTTTCCACAAAGGCTGCCTGCTCCAATGCTTCGGACAAATCAAAGTCATCATCCTCTGCACCGGTTCCTTCACTGTAAGAAAAAAGGTCTGCAATCTCATCCTCATTGAAACCCGTTAGAGATACATCAAAGTCCATCCCTTCCAATACTTCAATCTCAATTTTCAACATTTCTTCATCCCAGCCTGCGTCCTGTGCATATCGGTTGTCAGCAAGAATGTAGGCTTTCTTCTGTGCCTCAGTCAGATAATCCACCAACAAACAAGGCACTTCCTTGATGCCCTCTTCCTTGGCCGACATCAGTCTACCATGCCCGGCTATCACATTAAAGTCTGAGTCAATAATGACAGGATTGATGAATCCAAACTCACGCAAAGACCCACGCAGTTTGTTGACCTGCTCCTGCGAGTGGGTTCGTGCGTTATTCACATACGGTATCAATTTTGAAGTGGATACCATTTTCATTTCTGTTGTATGCTTTCCCATCAGAACAACCCCCATTCTGCAAAAGCCTCAAAGCCTCCGAGGTCGATAATATAATCCCTTGCAATCTGTACAATTTCTTCATATGGCTTTCCATCCACTGTTTCATCACCAATGGCACAGCACAAAGTAATAGGTTTCCCCGTTTCTTGTGCTTTTAAGAAAGCATAGATGTTTACAGATACATCTGCCTTGGATAAGTCCTTCCCATGCAGTCCTCCGCCTATGACGGAATCTGCCATATCAGAACCCAGCTTACGGTTTGTTGCACCCGTATCCACATCTGTTCCTCCCACCCAGGCACCTAGCGGATTGACCACTGCTCCTGGGTAAAGTGATTTTAATACCTCGTCATCTGCATTGCTCTGACAGATAATAAGTCTGTCCCCGTCAAGGATGTACTTTCCGTCAGTAGGGTACTTGTCATAAATGCGTCCGGCAATAATGGACAGCTTCTTCTGTTCGTCCGTGAGTGGCATTCCCTTAAAAATACCATTATCGCTACATCGAATGCTGTCCTTTTGGTTATCCGACAGATGTGTATCCTGCGGAACAATCACAATGTCCGCTGCTACATCTCCTGCAATTCTAAAAATCGCATCTTCGATATCTCTTTCATCAAGGCTTGCGGAAGTTTCTATAATCGCATGACACACGCCATGTCCAATCAGAACCTCCATGGCCACCTTTGGATTTTCTTCTGCAGCATAAGCCAAATCAACAATGGCATCTGCTATTCTGTCTGCAACCTTATCCGGGTGCATCGGGTTTACTTTTTCAATCATATATTTCTCCTATACTCTGCTCCGTAACAGCATCTCCATTGGGTCTGCCTCATCAGGGTCGAAATTTGTCGCAGCCTTTTTCCTTCAACCACAGATAGGTATATCTGTAGATGCTTTCCGCATCGAACTCTCCTACAGCTTTTTGCTGTGCCTTGATGTAGGAACTTGGCTCAGGAACATCTGCTCCTTCCAGTTCCACTCCCTCCGGCAAATCAACGACCTTCAATTTTCTACCGCCAGAATTTCCCGTAGCTACCTTTTCAGCTAAAGCCTTGGATTTTCGCCCGGCATTAACCTTGATGTTGGAGCCACGAGCAGTTCCGTCTCTAGCCATATAACTCATCTCCTATAAAATTTAACGATAGGGTGTTTAATACCCCGTTCAAATTCGCAAAAAGTACACACGAAGGGGCGGCACCGTTGCCCTGTGACTTTTCTCACAGAGATTTGACTCCCCCCCTACCCTTTGCAAAATGACCATCAAGACTGTCACCACAAAGATTAAAAATAAAAAAGTTTTGTAATGACTGTCACGACTGTCACTCATACGAATCACTCTTCCTTCCGTGCCACCTGTCTCCTCGCTCTGCATGAATCCTTGCGTGGCAGGACTTACAAAGACTAATAAGGTTTGACCTGTCATGAGTACCACCTTCCGACAAAGGAATCTTGTGGTGTACTTCATCAACATCCACAAGCACTCCCTTCTCGTAGCACAACTCACAGAAGGGATGGGTCTTAACATAGCTGTCACGGATGCGTTTCCACGCTCTGCCGTAGCGTTTCCTTGTATTGGGGTCACGCTGGTACTTCTCGTAACGCTTGTTCTCTTCCCTTTGATGTTCCTCACAGAACCGTCCTTCCGTTAAGTTGGGACAGCCGGGGTGGTGGCACGGGTGTTTTGCTTTTCTTGGCATTTGCCCACCTCCCATTTCTTGGCATAATAAAAGCCCTTGCAGGTGTCATACCCACAAAGGCTTATTACGGTTGCCCGATTTATTTTTTTTTCGCATTATAATAATAACACAGAAAGTCACTCTCATTCTATCACATTAACTCTCATCATCATGAGGAACGGTGATTTCTTTCAAAGCTGCAGAGTGCATACGGTGGATGTGTTGCATACTGTAATTCATATCCACTGCTATCTGCTCCCATGCAAGAAAACACAAATAACGTTTTTCAAGAACCGTCTGGTACTCCACATTCGGAACAGACGTTATGACTCCCATGATTTCTCGTTTCAGTTCCACCAACCTATTGATATCGTGGTTAATTTCATCCTGTAAATCAATAATCTTGATTACAGCATCTGCCATTTTGGAACCTCCACTGTTGGGATTTCTCGGCATATCTGATATGGTTGCTGTACACTTGGTAGCCAGTTCATTCAAAGATGCAACCTGCTGAATCTTGGAATTAATACGCATATCCAGAAAACGTGCCTGTACTAAATATTCTTTTGCTGTCATTTTGACACCTCCGATATTTTATTCCCTCGGATTGTCTTAGATTTTCATATCTGCTTTTACCGCCTCGATTAATGCGGTCTGCGTATTTTCCTTTAAGGATAACGCCCTCATAATCCTTTCATCAATGGTACCCTTGGCAGTCAAGTGAAGTACCGAAACAGTATTTGAGGTTTGCCCCTGTCTCCAGAGCCTTGCTACTGTCTGTTGATACAATTCCAAAGACCATGTAAGTCCAAACCATACAAGTGTGGAACCACCGCTTTGCAGATTCAGACCATGGCCTGCTGAGGCGGGATGAATCAATGCCACAGAAAGTTTCCCTTCATTCCATTTTCTTATACTGGCATCAGTATCAAGTTTCTGAAAATCAATACTAATTTTTGAAAGCCTTGTTACAATTCTGTCGTAATCATGATTATACCAATAAGCCACAAGGATTGGTTTGCCGTTTGCTGACTCTATAATATCTTCAAGTGCATCCAGCTTACGTTCATGAATTTTTACTATTCCTTCATCATCAGAATAAACCGCCCCATTTGCCATCTGAGTTAATTTTCCGGAAAGGAATGCTGCATTGGTCGCTGTTATTTCTCCATCCGGTAGTGACAGAACCAGATCCCGTTTCATTTCCTCATAGTGTTCTTTTTCATCATCCGACAGATAAACATCATATTCTGAAGATACCAGCTCCGGCATTTTTAAATGGTCGATAGCTTTCATAGATATGGTAATATCAGATATTTTCTGATATATACATTCCTCTGCACTCGGAAGAGGCTTATAGGAATATACAATCGGACCATTCATTCTGTCAGGCTTGAAATATGCTGTTCTATACTGACCGATAAATCTTCCCAAACGCTCTCCCATATCAAGCAACTTGAATTCTGCAAATAAATCCATCAGTCCGTTGCTGCTTGGTGTACCCGTAAGACCGACTATCCTCTGAACCGATGGTCTTACTTTCATAAGTGATTTGAATCTTTTGGCCTGATGATTCTTAAAAGATGACAGTTCATCTATAATGACCATGTCATAATCAAAAGGAACCCCACTTGACTCTACAAGCCACTGTATATTTTCACGATTGATAATATAAATATCTGCCTGTGAATTTAATGCAGAAAGCCTATCTTTTTCAGTTCCGACAGCCACTGCATAAATAAGGTCTGATAAATGTCCCCACTTATCAATTTCAGCACTCAATGTATTTCTTGCCACACGAAGAGGTGCAATCACCAATACCTTATGAACATCAAAACTGTCAAAAAGCAGATTATTGACGGCAGTCAGAGTGATGCTTGTTTTTCCTAAACCCATATCAAGTAAGACTGCTGCTATTTTATGATTTTCAATGTATCTGCTGGCAAAGGTCTGATAATTATGTGGATTGTATTTCATCAAGAATCCCTCCAATCTGCTCAGGCTTATCCAGAATATAAACTGAAAATCCCAACCTACGCAAAAGTTTATGCCTTGCTACCTGCAGTGGTCTTGGCTGTTCGCCCGGTGCTTTTACTTCCACAAAAGCAAATCTGCCTTTTGGTAACAACACCAATCGGTCTGGCATCCCGTCAAAACCTGGAGATACAAACTTCGGACAGATACCGCCACGTCTTTTAACCACAGTTACTAATTTTTGTTCTATCTCTTTTTCTCTCAAACCTTTCACCTCCATCCAATGGTTTTATGTGGAGATCTATGGAATGTATTTCCCTAACTTTCTATATATAGTTTTTTTATATCTTTAAGAATAGTTATAGAAAAGACCTCCATTGACCTCCACACTATAGAAAAAATCCTATTATTCTAAGAATTCTGACTTCAATTGAAGACCGATAATAAGGTTACAATCTCTTGTTTTTTTACGGTCGGAACCGCTGCTTTCCAAAGCAGTGTAAAAATCTGCTGTACTGCGAATAAAGTCACCCACCTGTGTGCAATACGAACGATATGAGTTATACACCTCTCCTGATTTAGCTGTATAGCTTTTATCCACCTCGCAGCACTCCATAAGAAAATGTGCCATCCAGTCATTGTTTTCACGATACTTGCGAATTGCATCCTGCACCTTCTGTGGTGGCTCAATATGATAATTATCTTCGATTACCTTTTCTGCACCTGCAATGACCCATGACAGAATCGCACCTCCAGCATTTTCAAACAGATAATCAGCAAAGTTCTTCACATCATTACTGCCTTCAATCTTTGCCTCAAACGGAATCAGAATCAGTCTTCGCCAGGTACCTTTATCAATAGCCCCGACCTTCGGCAGGTGATTGGTATAAAGCACAAGCGTATGACTTGGTATATAAGAAAACGGTGCTTTGTATTTTTTCTCTGCATAGATTTCATCTGTAGAGCAAAGCTGTTTTACATTGGACGTATTAAGACGCATCCCTTCTTCCAACTCTGCAGCAATGAGCATTCTTTTGCCTTTAGCCTCGGCAAGTTCCGGTTTCACATTTCTTTTACACCCAACTGTCAAAACATCTGCAGAGATATTGCCACTATAGGTACCAAGCACACGGGATACCACATTCCAAAAGGTTGACTTACCATTACGCCCTTCTCCGTAAGCAATAATCAATGCCTCAACATATACCTTTCCAATAGCAGATAAACCTACGATTTTCTGCACATAGTCAATAAGTGTTTTGTCTTTACAAAAGAAAGTATCAAGGGCTCTTTCCCACAAATCTGCACCAACATCATTCGGGTCTACGGCAGTTTGCTTTGTAATATAATCAAATGCATCATGGTCTTTTACATCAACCACACCCTTGCGCAGGTCATAGGTTCTGCCGGGTGCATTAAGCAGGAACTCATTTTCATCTAATCGATTTTGTGCTATACCAACCATCGGTCTGACTTCTTTCAGTGCCGATGTAATGTACTTGGAATCCCTGCGTTTGATGGCATACTTTTTATAATTCACGGCATCCTCATATAATTCATAGGAATGTGCCTGCACTTCATTAAAAGCAGACACTGCCTTTTTTGCACCCATCTGCGACAAGATTTCAAAGGCACCATTCTGTTCCATTTCCTTAAGTCTTTTCTTGATTTCTGTTTCTGCCTCAGCAAGCTGGCGTGTAGTCAGTTCTTGTGCCACAGTCTGCGATAATGGGTCTGATTCTTCCCAAAAGCTACCATTGTACACAAGATAACCAGTTGAAGGAGAGTATCTGAGATTTTCGTTATATTCTCTTGCCATAACAACCGCTTGTCCTACATCAGAGTAATCTTCCGGTTTAAGTTCATAACCTGCATTATATTGTTCCGGCGGAATGTATCCTGCCTGCGTGGATACCTTTGCCCCAAACTTTAATGCACTGTTCCAGATAGTCTTAAGTTCTGCATCATCAAGTGGATTGCATTTTTCAGCCTTCTTTAAATAAAGCTGATATGCCTCATCCGTATCTCCATAGCGCTTGATGATTTTCCCTGCATAATGGGACATTGTATTATTTCTCTTACCTTGTGGTACTTCCGACTGCTGGTTATCCCAGGCATCAAAGTCCTGATCATCAAGAAAATCAATGATATTACTATTTCCTTCGTAAAATTCCACCTGTGGAGCCGATACACCAAAAAGCAGTCTTGCACTGTCTAATGCGTTCCCATCAAAATAGGGAAACGAGGCTGCAATACGTTTTTTTAAGATTGTGTAGTCTTTCGAATCTGTCAGTTCCGGGATAACAAAATATACATGAAATCTCGGACGGGCAAATTTTCCATCCTTTTCTTTCATATGATTTCTACTATACACGGCCACAAATGCAACATCAGGAAAAGCCATAGCGACCTCAAATGGAGTAATCCATTCATTCGGGTTATCACTATGGTCATTATCACAGTCAAGAGGTACATTATCGGCTACAAGAAAATTTTGATTACCACGATAATTATCCTTGTATTCTGCTGTGACATGGTCATGTTTCACTGCCTCAGCCATAGCAGTTTCATCCGTAATAATCTGTTTATTTGGATAAACACAGTTAGACAGACTGCCCACGCAGTCTGCCGTATAAACCGTCAATTTCATTTCGCCTCCACCTCCTGAAAATCTTCAGAAAAATATCTGATTTTCTTTCTCATTTTTCCTGCCAGTTCGATTTCTTCTTTCATCCCTTCTGTAATTTTGTTACCGAACACCCACAGTTCATCACATTTACCAAGGAACACTTTATTCATGAACATAGCAAGTCCACGCTCATGCTCTTCTGAAATGTCCCCGGAATAAGGACTGCACACATACACCACAGGTTTGAAAGAGGCAGCTTTTCTTGCTGCCTTTTCTTCCTTTTCAATACGGCTTAATGCCTTATAGGTAACCGGGTCATAATAACCCTCTGCATTAAATTTATCTGTCATCTGCATCCTCCCTCTCCATCGTTGGTAAAATACCGTCTGCCTTTAACAGTTTATAGATGAAAAGACGTCCTGCCTGCGTCCAGTATGTATGAACTGCTGTGTGCATCGAACCGTCACTGCCCGGATAACTGTAAGTCTTTGTATTGGTGTAACCCATCTCGGCATACTTCTGATACAACAGCCAGATCTTGTTGCCCTGCTTGTACTGCACACCTTTTTCATGAAGATACTGATTCATACGGTTTGCACTCCACCCATAATCCTTTGCGATTACGGAAATTGCCACGAGATCCTTGCAGTTTAGCACCACATCGTAATAGCTTGCCTTCAGTTTCATTTCAGTAATCTGCTGTTTCTGTACTGCTACCGTTTCCATCAGAGTTTTTGTCTTTTCACGTTCTGCTTTTAACTCAGTCAGTGCTGCAATCAGCATATCCGGGTCATTCAGCACCTCGTCCACAGCATAAACACCATGCTTGCGGATAGCAGGGAGAACCTCACTTGTTACCCAATGCTTGAACTTTTTAGCAGTCGGCAGCTTACTGGAAAGAATAAGACTATAAAGACCAGACTCGTTGATAACCGTCAAATCCTGAACTCCTCCAAGGGTGTCGCATTTTGCTACCCCTTTGTCTTCATTATCAACGTGCTTTGCCAGAGCATCTCTTGGATTGCTATACCCTAAAATAACAGCTACATCTTTACCAACAAAATATGGCTCACCATTAATAGACATTGTGCGGACAGAGCCAAATTCCGCATTCTTAAAAACCTGTAATTCGCTCATCTGAATTACCTCCTGTAATTTATTTGAGGTTGACCCTCTACCTTGTAGCCTTGGGAGATGGTCAGATTGGACAGTTTTAGAAAATTTCCTGTATTTTCTCTTTGGCTCTCTGCAAACGCTTGTAAACCGTATCTCTTTTTTCTCTTGTTTTAGCCGCATATTCTTCCGGCGTCAGTTCGTCCAAACACACAGCAATGATGACTTCAGCATACTCAGGCTTTAACACGGTACGGAGTTTCTGACACAGTGCCTCGTACTCGTACTGACGGTTACGTTCCTCTTCCTGCGAGTAATCTCCAACTGTCTCCAAACCATCACCCTCATCTGCGTCTTCATCTTCTTTACGGAACTGCTTCTTTAAATTTCCACGATGGCGGTCAAACTTGTGCCAATTGTTGTATTCAGGCTTATTGAACATCTCTTCAAATGCATCCTGAATCATGTTTTCTTTTTCTTCCTGTGTGAGATTTTCGCCATCCTCTAAAGACAGGCTGACCCACATCTCATCCATTGATTTTGCGTCCAGTTCTATTGTCTGGAACTCATTTTCATAACGAACCTTAAGTTTCATTCTTTTGTCCTTTCCGCCTGACTCTTTGCGGAAGGGCAAGGAATACAAAATGGGCCGGTGCTTTAGAAGTACCGACCCATTTTGCTTGGAAATGAGCATAAGGAAATAAGGGTACTTCTATCGCAACCTTCCACAGGTTGTCCTGTGGTTGATGCCGATATCTGTATCCCAATGCCCTTATAGCTAATCAGGCCTTGTGATATTTATTTAAGTGCCTCTGACACTTAGTTGAATTCAAATGTCAGAGTTTCATTTCTAAATGAACCAAAAATATGTATAAACGAATAATTTTCTGCGAACGCATATTTTACTCGTGGAAAAGTGTAGAATTTTTTGATTTTTTCTGATATAATAATGTGTAGACAAATTCCCACACACCCACTGAATCTATGTAAGCGCCTTGTTACTTGTTTTTACACTTACGAGTATAAAACATTAGCTCGGTAGAACTCGGTAGTCACGGGTATGCTTGGGTATTAATTAATAGTTAAGGTGGTGGAACTATGGAATTTAAGTTTTTTGCAAAGAAGCTAAAGAACGTAATTGGTGGAAAAAGTAATACGAAAATATTTACGA
The DNA here is from genome assembly GCF_054655215.1 of Hominimerdicola intestinalis. NCBI lineage: Bacteria > Bacillati > Bacillota > Clostridia > Eubacteriales > Oscillospiraceae > Hominimerdicola > Hominimerdicola intestinalis. Next base: position 50,319 of record NZ_BAAHNZ010000005.1, on the reverse strand, counting down.
AGACCATTTTTGAGGCCATGATGAATGAAAGTGGGCCTGAATTATTAGCAGGCACTAGCCCGAATACTTTCAAGGCATACTTCAATGGCAACACAAGTATCTCAAAGGTTGCTGCTCTTATATTGGCAAACTTAAGTGATGATGATGAATTTCCTTCATACCTTGAAGGCTTCGGTGATACAACTGCACAATTGCTTGTTGACGAGTTCAAGGACGATATTCCAGATATTAACTCTATAAATGCTTCACTTAAAATTACAGACCTGTTTTTGGAAATCTTAAGAGAGGCTTCAGGCAAAGAAAAAAGCACTCCGAAGAGTGCTGATAAACCCCCACATGATATTCTTGAAGAAAAGATACTAACATCTGGACAGGCAGTAACCGATGCGTGGGGTAACGCAGTAAGCAACCTGGCAAACGGATTAGATGGAAACAGTGCTACCAGAACAGTGAGTGTTCAGCTTCCTGAAGAACAACCTCCCGATGAATACCCATATTCCTCAGAGGACAAGTTGTTACTTCAAGATTTTACAGCAGATTATGATGAAATCTTGTTAATGATGATTGGAGAAAACTATGGTGCATCATTAGTTGATATGTCATTGCCAAATAGAGTTCAATCCTTGTATAAAACAAAATGGAGTACAAAAGCTGACACATTCAATGACCCCACTTTGAAATCATATGTATTCAGCTTGCTTGGAGTATTAAATCAACTCAGCAACTGTCTTTTGACTGCTGGCACTGAACCATTCTCCATTCAGCAAACAAGAACAAGAATAAGAAACTTATATGTTAAACTTCATCCAAACTCATTTGCTGAAGCATTTCCGTATGACGCTTTCATTGATGATTGGGACGATGGCGAATTTTATTAAACAGGAAGGAGGATGTCAATGCCAAATATAGATGATTATATCCGAAAAATAGACAATGTAATATGTAGGCATTTGGACGAAATTGAAGATACATCTCGTGGTGCTATTTCGCAGGATATTTTAGAGCAGTTAACGAAGTTTGTTAATCATATCATGCTCAAGTTTTATGCTAATGGTAGAGATATCGCTGTTAGCGAAGAAAACATAGCTAAAGCAGTTGAGTTCGCTCAAGTAAACAGTGACCTACACACCTTATATAAATTTCGCAATTATTTAAATGTTGTAACCACCCAATATACTTTAGACGAAGACGGTTCAGAACGATTGATGCTGAAGTATTACCAATACTTGCTAGAGGCAAAAAATCTCCTTAGCCACTACTACAACATAGAGGTATTACACAACATTGAGAAATTTCCTCTGCATTTAGATGATACATTGCAGGAATATTATGCAAAAATCTCCGAGAAGTTGGAACGATACCCTAGAAGAACAGATAGTTACGAAAGCAACAAGTATTATATACAAAAAATAAAACCTCTGTTTGTAAACAGAAAGATATACTATGAAGTCACATTTGCACCTGTAGATGATAGAAGAAATAAATCTAAATCCAACAGAGTAATTGCTTTTACAAGGCTACCCATCAAAAGTAACTACGCATCAAGATTTCATCTTGTGCAAGAATCAATAGAGGTTCTGGGCAAGACAATGCCCATCATCATTATCGATGGTTGGGAAGTGTCCATCCGCGACTGCGAATTCAAGAACTTCGCAGCAATAGTAAATGGCGATAAAATCAAAATACCATATCCAGAACAACGCATCATCTGTGAGTTCATTACAAGTCGTGGTTATTCGCTTGATGAACTTATAGACTTTCCAGATACAGCATACGCCAAAATCACAAATGATTGGAAAAGTAAACTGAAGTCCTACTCTTTTATTTCGGTTTTGGACAGATGCAGAGAAATAATTCGACATAAGCGTTCTGGACAAAATATACTTCGTTATCTTCTTTATAACATGAACAATGTTATCATCAAGAATCAGTATTCATCCGGCTTCTATAGTCAATATTATGAGGAGTGGAGAAATGTTGGTAACAGTTCGCTCTCTTATTTATACTTGTCAAGTAAATGTAGACCATTTGATAATATGCCTTTTAACCAATCTCCAAGTGGTCATAATCCAAGGCAAAGTGCATTATTTGAATGTATTCCTTGTTACGATAGAAAGCCAGAATTATTTGCTAGATTTATTAGAAACAACACAGTAGGAAAAGGACAATTATTTACAGACATTAGCGAACTTAGTAATTATCCTGATTACGAATCCCTTATAAAAAAGTACAATAATAGCCTTTGGGATGGACATAGACCTGCCAGCGATTTGATTCTTGAACACAATCAAGTGTTTATCAACGACTATAAGTTGGATACTTGTTCAGTAATTGAGAAGTTACAAGAATTGGCTGAGATAGGCATTGAAAACTATAGCGATGATTTTGATACTTGGTATATTTTAGGTGATTATGAAATTGACTGTGACGAAAAGAGAGATATAATTAGCCGTATTTTTTCCGAATCAAGAGTTGGTGTGATATATGGTTCTGCTGGTGTTGGCAAATCCACACTGATAAACCATGTATCTCACTACCTAAACGAGGCAAACAAACTATATCTAACGCAAACAAATCCTGCAAAAGAAAACTTGATGAGTAAGATTGATGCTGAAAATACAACTTTCTCAACAATCGAAAGCTTCAAACATCAAGGCTCGCCTTTAACAAAATATAAACTATTAGTTATTGATGAATGTAGTACCGTTAGTAATAAAGACATGGTAGAGGTATTGCAAATAGCAAATTTTGAAATGCTTTTACTTGTCGGAGATACCTATCAGATTGATGCCATTCAATTTGGTAACTGGTTTTCTGTACTAAAATCATTTTTACCGGAAAGTGCTGTTTTTGAGCTTACCCAGCCCCATAGAACTAAAGACAAGCGTTTGCTTGAACTTTGGGATAAGGTTAGACATATGGACGATACAGCAAAAGAAGTCATTGAGAGAGAAAGCTACTCCTTAAAAGTAGACGAGACTCTGCTCTCTTCGCTTGCACCAGGGGAGGCTATCCTTTGCTTAAATTATGATGGTTTATACGGAATCAATAATATCAACCGATTCCTTCAAGAGAGCAATCGCAACCCTGCTATCACGTGGGATATTCAACAATACAAGGTTGAAGACCCTATTCTATTCCTTGACTCAGATAGATTTCGACCTGTCATACACAACAACATGAAGGGCATCATCAAGGGTGTAGAAATAGTAGATGCAGGTACTACAGAAGAACGTATTAAATTTGATGTAGAAATACCAAAAGCTGTAGATGAACGTGATATTTCAGAATTTGACCTTGAGTTATTAGAACGTTATGAAGGACAAGAAAAATCATTAGTTCGATTCTATGTACACAAATTAAAAAGTGCAGATGAAGAAGATGATGATTTAAGGACTGTAGTTCCATTCCAAATTGCTTATGCCGTATCAATCCATAAAGCACAAGGCTTGGAATATGACTCAGTTAAAATAGTAATCACAGATGAGGTGGAAGAATTAGTAACACACAATATTTTCTACACTGCCATCACTAGAGCAAGAGAAAAGTTAAAGATTTACTGGACTCCCGAAGTTGAAGAAAAGGTAATCAATAGAATTAGACCACGTGATATAAGCAAGGATGTTGAACTTTTAAGAAACTATCTAATTGATAAGCAACAAGATAATATACTTGATTTTGAGTTGTGAAATAAGGAGGTTAAAAATGCGAATCAGTTATAACAAATTGTGGAAGATGTTAATAGATAAAGAAATGAACAAAAACGATTTAAAAGATGCAGCTGGAATAAGTGCAGCATCTATTGCCAAGCTTGGCAAAGGTGCAAATATCACCACGGATGTACTTCTTAAAATTTGCGAGGCTATGGACTGTAAATTGGAAGACATCATGGAAACAATAAAGGATTAGAAGTTGATGCTTAAGATATGTTGTTACAATTGATTGACCGAATTGTACTTTGAGCGAAACGTATCTAATGAAAATCCAACAATATAGGAAGGAGCAATAATGTTTAATTATCTTATTAACGACAATGTAACTTTCAACTGTGGCTTTAATCTCACAGTTGAAAATGTTACATATGCCATAAACCAAACAAATGAAGCCTTACTTCAGCTTCCGGTTTCACTCTTTAGAAGTATTGATTACAAAACAACAAGTGCTATGATTGGCTGTATATTGTGTGAAAACCTAGCAGCAATAACAAATGGGCAAGCAATAGTAAATCCTATCGAAAAAGGACATCCTGACATTGTACCCGCCTATGCATTAAATGCTTCAGAAGAGGAATTACGAAATTTTGGAGTAGGTCTAGAGGTTAAGTGCACAGTGGGAAGCGTTCCTACTGGTACTTCAGTTGCGAAAGCTTCACCTCGTATTTCTTTTTTAAGCGGCCTTACATGGCAAGCTCATCACCAAGAGGTAGAAGAACTATTGGGTCTATTTTGAAGTCCTTGGTGGATTTAAACCTGCAATCACTGCTGCTTTTTATTCTGACGAATTAACACCAAATGACTGGGGAAATATCAGTGGTACCGCAGGAAGAAATACTAAAGTATGTAGTATGGTCGCATCTGGAAAACAAAAAATGTCCGAAGGATGGTTTGCAATTCTAGATATTCCCGATTATATAGAAAAATATACACACATATTAAATTTTGACATTTAAGGAGGTCATAGCATGGAATACAATTACATCATGAACCCTTCTCACGCTGTGAGAATTAACGATGAATTAGTGATAAGCAATGAGGATTTAATTAAAGCAATCAATTTTTGTAACGAAGCACTTCAAGCTTTGGATAAGCAAACACGTCAATTTGATATTAACATTTTTGAAGTTCTTGGTATGAGAAACTTAAGTGGAATGGTAGGCGAGTATTTCGCTAAAAGCATTCAGAGATTTTCACATAACGGACTTCAATCGAACTTGCACCAAGATGGATACCCTGATTTGCTACTTACAAACACTCCTGAACGTCTTGCATATTTCAATACACTTTACACTGAAAGTGATGGAAAAAAGTATCCAAGAGACAAAGCATTATTTAGTCCATTTTTATATGGTGGCGTTGAGGTTAAAGCAACTTGTGGAAGTACACCACCTGCATCAAAAACACCTAAGCCACTAATTGGAGAACAAAGAATTGCTATTGTAAACTCTTTTGATTGGAAAGCACACCATAGAGAAACTAATAATCTATTATTTATTTTTTGGGATTTTATCAATGAAGTACCTACAGTAGCAGCTTGTTTCTATAGAAACGATTTAGTCGTTGATGGTTGGGGTAAAATTGTACAACCAAAAGAAAATGGTGGACGAACAACAAGTGTTTCCATCATGAATTCTGATGGTATCTCTAAGATGTGTGCAGGATGGTTGGCAGTTATTGACCGTCCAGAATATATTAATGCATTCTCTAAGAAAAAATGGATAGGACGAAAAGTTAAGTAAAACAACAGGGCTGCAAAATACTTGTAGCCCTGTTGTTTATTTATTCAATGATACTTAAGATATATTTACAAATTTGATCTATCATTTTGGGTGGTACACTCTCTCCGATTGTATCTCTTATCAAACCATCAGGAACCATCTTTCCATTAACCTCAAATGAATAGTCATAATCGGCAATACTTTGTAATACAAGTCCTTCATACAATGATAAAACACGGCACTGATCTGGATGCAATTTATTATCCGAACAAGCAAATTGAAAATTTTGAGTCAGTGTACTAGCGGGTTCATCCCACATCATTCTTTTGTAAGCACTAACAAATCCTTTCATCAATCTTTTTTCTCCGGTTTTCTTATCTTCCACCCATGGTCTAGGAAGCAGAGCCCCACACTTTTCACAGTACAGCGGTGTTTCTGTACTATATTTATTAATTCCTTCTTCGTTATGTGCTGCTCCGTGCTTCCGATTGCCAGTATAACCACATTCTGGATTGACACACTGGTTGTTAAATGCAGTTTCTCCTTCTGGAGTATTATCTACCCAAAAAATCTTCTTTTCATCAAGAATTGGAACCTTGTGTAGGGGATTAAACTTTTTATAAATATTCTTCCCTTTTTCGGCTCTAAGTGGTGGTAATTCTCCGATAGCCTCCCTTAATGTAATCCAATGTTTTGTAACCAAAGTATCTGTAGCAGAGTGTGTTGGCGGTGGAATAAGGGTTTTATTTGATTCAAAAATTGCTTTACCTTTTTCATTCTTAGTCAGTACGGTAATTAACCTTCTCCTATGCTGTGGAATACCATAATCTGCAACATCGACTACTTTTGGGTCTCCAGAATAAATTTCTCCAAGTTCTCTTTTTATATATTCGATAATATTTATTAAGTTGTCTTCTTCATCAAGAATTAATGTATTAACCATATTTGCAACATTCTCAAGAATTACCCATTCTGGTTGAAGTTCTTTTATAATGTGTACAGCTGGAATAATCAGTCTATTTCTCGAATCCATCTTTGGTCTTAAGCCTTTTCTGTAGTCATTTAACATTTTTCCCATTCCATTTGATGACATTCCCTGACACGACGGCGTAGCAATCACCATAAAAGGTGCTTCTTCATATTGAGCGTGATAATACTCAATAATTTGTTCCTTTAACTCCCAAATATCTCCTAAAAAACACTTGGATTCTGGATAATTATTTGAAAACAATTTCATACGCTCGGGTAATACTTCACACCCAATGATCGTATTAATATTGTTTGCTTTTAGTCCTAAATCTCCTATCCCAGAAGAAGAAAATAGGCTTATAGCATTTTTATTCATAATTTTCATCTCCTATTAAAATATTGCACTTTTGCCACTTTTTACCCAATCATCTAATTCTGATTTTTTGAACTTCCACAGCTTTCCTATTTTATGTGCAGGAATCCCCGTGCCTTTTCTAATCCAATTTCGTATAGTGTCTTTATTTACACTTAAGTAATCAGCAGCTTCCTCAAGGTTTATCCATTTATCATTATTTTCTATAATCATATCAAAATCTCCTCGTACACTCTTCGGGTCCGTACTCTTATGCATTTTACCATGCTCCTATGTCTTTTTCAACGATTTAATATGAATTAATATGAATTGCTATGAATATAAATTCATTTTTACAACAATCCTATCTCCACAACCTACACATTTTCAATCCTGTCAACTCACCCTTGCGGCAAGCCAATCGTGGATATGTTTTGTTCTGGCATAAAACGAAAAAATCCGAGAGCCGATGTTCTAACCTTAGCTCCCGGAAATTCCCTTATTTCAAGCCTTTTTCACACCCTATCTATCAACCCTTGACATCAATACTACCGTCTCCACATGCGTAGATCTCGGGAACATATCAACAGCCCTGCATTTAACCGTTATATATCCCATTTTTTCTAAAACAGCACAGTCCCTTGCGGCGGTTGCATGATTGCATGAGATCATGACTATGCGGTCAGGATTCATTTTTGCCATGTATTTAAGAGTTTCGGAAGTACAGCCCTTTCTGGCAGGGTCGGCAATTATTACGTTCGGACGCTCGCCTCTCTGATAAAGCATTTCTGCTGCCTGCTCAGCGTCTGCACAGATATATTCAGCATTTGTAATTCCGTTCTGAGCTGCGTTTTTTTCGGCATTGTCAACAGCAGACTGTATTATTTCAACTCCTATAAGCTTTTTAACGCTGTCAGCCATTGAAAGCCCTATAGTTCCGACTCCGCAGTAAAGATCCAACAATATCTCACCGCCGGTCAGACCGGCATATTCCTTGGCAATATTATATAATCTTTCCGCCTGAACGGTGTTGACCTGATAAAAAGAAAGAGGTGATAGTTCAAATTTTCTGCCGCACATTATATCTGTAATAGTATCCTTGCCGTATATAGTTTTTAGTCTGCTTCCAAGTATCACATTCGTTTTTCTGCTGTTTTCGTTAAGCACTATACTTTTTATACCGCTGTACTTTTTTGTTAGCGTCTCTGCAAGCGCATGAAATAACAGGCTTTTCTTAATAGATGTAACTACAAGACAAACCATTATTTCGTCGGTATGCTCGCCCTTTCGTAAATAAATATGTCTTAACAGACCGCTCTCGGAAACCTCGTTATAAGCTGAAACATTATTTTCGTTGCAGAAATCAATAATATCTTTTAAAATTTCGGAAAAAATCTTAGGCTGAAGCCTGCAATCTGTAAAATCAATAACACGGTGTGAACGCTTTGAATAAAATCCGCATACCATTTTCCCGTCTGCTTGTGAAACAGGATACTGAGCCTTATTACGGTATCCGTCAATTTTTTCACAGCCAAGTATAGCTTCAAATTCAGGCTCAAGCTTGCCTATACGCCTGAAAGAGCTTTCGACAAAGTCCTGCTTTACCTTAAGCTCCTCTTCATAAGAAAAGTGCCTGAACGAACAGCCGCCGCACTTTCCGAATACCTGACAGTCGGGAGAAATACGTACTTCCGCTTCGGATATGAATCGTTCTGCTATTCCGTAGCAATAGCTTTTACTGACCTTAACGATCTTACATGAAATAACGTCACCAACTGCGGTAAAAGGCACAAAAACAGCAATTTCGTTATATCGTCCCACTCCGTTTCCTTCGTTGGTCATTCCTGTAATTTCTAATTTCACAATTTCATTCTTCTTCAGCATAGAATTCCTCGATCCCGTTCTTTTTCTCCAGCATTAAATCAAAGTGCTTATTGTATTCAAGAGGGAATTTGTAATTGAAAATTCTTTCAAGCTTATGATTTTTCAGATCCACAAGCTTTGTTGAGCCGCCTGCTCCAAGCGCAATGATCGTTTGGATCTCCTCCATAATATAAACATTATATAAGCTTTCGCAGCCGGGTTTTGACCAGCCGATATTCTCTAAATTTTCCAGCATATTTTTCTGACGGTAAAGGTAATAAGGCCTGTAGCCACTTTCAAGCAGTCGACTTGACGCATAGTTGACCATATCCGAAGCATTGCTTTTTAGAATGTCTTGTTTTTCTTCGGACCGGTTAAGTCTTGCCGCCCTTTTTAATGACAGAGTATGTACCGTTATATTCTGAGGCGCAAGCTTTATAAGTCCGTCAACGGTATTTTTGAAACTGTCAAGGTCATCTCCCGGAAGTCCTGCGATTATATCAGTATTAACACAATCAAATCCTATTCTTTCAGCTAAACTAAAGCTTTCAAAAAACTGATCTGATGTATGCTTTCTGCCAATCGTTTCAAGAACGCTGTCGTTAAGGCTCTGCGGATTGACAGACAATCTGGTGCAGCCTTTACTTTTAAGCGCAATAAGCTTTTCCTCTGTTATAGTATCGGGTCTTCCCGCCTCTACTGTGTATTCTTTTACGCCGGATATATCAAATGACAAAGCTATTGTATCCATAAGCCTGCAAAGCTGGTCAGCTTCCAGCGTTGTAGGAGTACCTCCGCCGAAATATACCGTATCAAGTGAAAGACCGATCTTATTTACAAGCTTCGCTGTATATTCTATCTCTCTGCATAGCTTATCCAGATATTCGGGAATAAGCTTTTTACAGCCTTCGACAGATTGGGAAACAAAGGAGCAGTATGAACATCTCGTAGGACAAAAGGGTATAGAAATATAAAGACTGAACGTTTTAGCATTCAATTTATTTATGATCTTTTCCTGATTCATGGCGGTCATATATGCAATATCGCACTTTTCAGGGCTTACCAGATAATCCTTCTGAAGCGTAGCATATATCTCTTCTTTATTCATTCCCTGAGAAATAAATGTATTCACCCGTTTTACAGGACGTATCCCGGTTATAACTCCCCACTTAGCGCTTATACCGGTCAGTTCAGTCATGCATTTAAAAAGCAGACGGGATAAAATAAGCTCGCATTCGTTTTCAAAATCTACGGCATCGGCTCTGAACTTCTGTATTCTGCGCGCACTTTTCCCGTCCAATCGGCAGAAAACATACAAAAGAGCGTACTTTTTATAAACCCTGCGTCTTATGAAGGCATAATCACCGCTGCATTCTGCTGTGCCGTCTGTATAAATATGATTAAAAAGCTGAGCGGGAATAAAAAGCTTCATTATCCCCTCCAGCTCATATTTGAAATCATTTCCGCTGAAAATTAACGTCATATCAATAATCTCCGAATCCGCCTCTTAAATACGGATTATACATTCTTTCCTCATCAAGAGTAGTTACAGCCATGTGACCGGGGTAAATTTTCAAATTTCCGCCGAGCTCAGAGATTTTTTTAAGTGAATTAATAAGTGCGGAAGTATCTCCGTCCGGCATATCGGTTCTTCCAACGGAACGTGCAAAAAGAGTGTCCCCGGAAAACATATTATCTCCCGAAATAAAACATACCGAACCGCTGGTATGACCTGGAGTATGAAGCACGTCAAATTCAAGCTCGTCCAGAGTAAGAACATCTTTTTCACCAAAGGGTATAGCCTTATCAAATTTTCTGGCTCCTCTTATCCTGAACAGATCCGCAAGCATACCCGTATCGTCGGTTAGCTTATACATATCCTTATCATGAATATATACCCTGCACCCTGTTTTGTCATAAAGGTCAGCTACCGCCCCGATATGGTCAAAATGCCCATGAGTAAGAAATATTTTTTTCAGTTTAAGACCCAGCATATCTATCTGCTCAAGGATATAGTCTGCGTCGTCGGGAGCATCTATCAAAGCGCAGTTATTTCCGTTCCCGGAAACGATATAGCTGTTCGTATCACATACGCTCAGAGGCTTCAGCCTGAAAATTTTCATATTATCACCGCCTTATTTACTTTCCGCTGCGTTCAACGGAAATAACGTTTTTTATCTTTTTTATTTTTGCAATTACACTGTTTAGCTGCTCCATCCCTGCAACGCTTAATGTTACTGACAGAATTGCATTGCCGTTTTTCAGCTCTCTTGACGCCGATTCATGAATATAGATGTTTATCATTGCAAGAGCGGAGGAAACGTCAGCAAGCAGACCTATTCTGTCGACCGCGATAATATCAAGTGTCGTCTTGAAATATCCGTTGTTTTCCTTGGTTGCAGCCCACTTGACATGAACCCATCTCGGAGCTGAATCAGGCTTATCCTTCTGAGTCTGATAATTTACGCAGTCGCATTTGTGAATTGATATACCGTGACCTCTGGTAATAAAACCGATTATCTCATCACCAGGAAGCGGGTTGCAGCATTGGGCAAATTTTATAACACAATCGTCGATCCCGTCTACAATTACTCCGGACGAATTTTTAGTGCGCTGAGGCTTTATATCCTCGTTTATTTCAGCCGTTACTTTTTCACCGTATTTTTTGTTGTATTCGGCTTTAAGCCTTTGCATTACTTTGGAAAGCTGTACTCCGCCGTAGCCTATAGCTGCAAAAAAATCATCCAGAGTTTCACAGTTATGCCTGCGCATATCAAGCTTAAGAAAATCTTCAAGCTCTTCTTCGGGCACCTTTATCATATTTCTGCGGAATTCCCGCTCCAATGCGTTTCTTCCCTCAAAGATATTTTCTTCTCTGCGCTCCTTTTTGAACCATGAACGTATCTTGGACTTTGCCTCGTTTGTCTTGCACATATTAAGCCAGGAACGGCTCGGACCGTGACCTTCTACGTTTGTAGTCAGTATTTCTATTATTTCTCCCGTTTTGATCTGATAATCATAGGAAACCATTTTTTTATCGGCTTTTGCGCCGCACATTCGATGTCCTACCTGAGTGTGTATAGCATAGGCAAAATCAATTACCGTTGAACCCATAGGCAGCGTTATCATATCGCCTTTAGGAGTAAAGGCAAAAACATCCTCAGGTGCAAGATCATTCTTGATAGCTCTGACAATTTCCTCAACGTCGTTGGATTCCTGCTGCGATTCGATGATCTGCCTTATCCATGCCAATCTGTTATCATCCTTGGAGCTTCCCTTAACGCCCTCTTTATATTTCCAATGAGCGGCGATTCCGTATTCGGCTGTACGGTGCATTTCCCATGTGCGTATCTGAACTTCAAAGGGTATTCCCTGTCTGCCTATTACCGTAGTGTGAAGCGACTGATACATATTCGGCTTGGGCGTCGAAATATAATCCTTGAATCTGTTGGGAATCGGCTTGAACATATCATGGATAATACCAAGAACGTTATAGCACTCAGTAACAGTATTAACGATTATTCTTACGGCATAACGGTCATAGATCTGATCTATCTCCTTACCGTCACGGTATACTTTCTTATATATCCCATAATTGCTCTTAACCCTTCCCTCGATCTGGGGAACAGGGTCAAAGTCCTGAGAAAGCCTTTCACGAATACGCTCCTTGATCTCCTCTACAAGCTGATCACGTCCGTCCTTCCTCAGCTTCATCTGCTTATCGATCTCGGCATAAGCATAAGGGTCAAGATAGTAAAAAGACAGATCCTCAAGCTCGTCTTTAATAGAACGTATACCCAGACGATGTGCAATCGGAGCATAGATATTCATAGTTTCGTGAGCAATGATCCTTCGCTTTTCTTCACGGCAAAAGTTCAGAGTTCTCATATTGTGAAGCCTATCAGCGAGCTTTATAATAATTACCCGTATATCCTCACTCATTGCCAGCAGGATCTTTCTTATATTTTCAGCCTTTTGCTCGTCCTTTGTAAATATCTCTACCTTTTTCAGCTTTGTAACACCGTTCACAAGCATTGCTACATCAGTTCCGAATTGCTTGTGGAGATACTCAAGAGAACAGTCGGTATCTTCAACAACATCATGAAGCAATGCGGAGCAGATAGTATCGGTATCCATGCCCAGCTCAAGCAGGATATAAGCAACCGCAAGAGGATGTGTTATATACGGCTCACCGGATTCCCTTTTCTGACCGGAATGATACCTATCGGCAAGCTCATATGCAGACACTATCTTTGAAAGGTCATACTGCTTTTCACCGTCTAATATCTTCTGTATCAATGCGTCGATAGTATATTCGGTTTTTGCTTCTATAAGATAATCCTTTTCATTAATATCTTCCATATCAGCAGCCTCCGTTGCAGATTTTATTTCTTAATTGCACCAGTACAGGAGCGTTTTCAATTTTGACCTTGCTTTCGGCAGGCAGCAGCTTGATTTTTTCGGACGACGGCGTAAATGCTGCCAGTCCGGTCTGACAAAAAGCGTCAATGCATATTCTGAGCTTACAGTAATTCATATCAGGAGCTTTAAGCTTCATATATAAATCGTCAGCCGTTATTTCCTGAGCGTTTTTCAGATATTTGTATATTTCTACAAGCTCATGTCTTTCGGGATTGATTTTACGCAGAAACGCCTGAGGCAGCTGTTCTCCCCGTCTGTATTTTTCATAGCAGTCCTTAGCGGCGAAATATCTGTCCTGATTTACTCGGTGAGGGCGTATATCCAGCACCTTAATACTTACGCTTTCTTTCCCTGCATATGAATTTACCGCAAGATTAGCAGCTATATCTACTATATCTCCTGCGCTGAAAAACAATTTATCCGGACTTCTGCCGAACAGTAGCGCCTGAGTATGCAGGCTGCCATAGGTAATGTCGAGCCGAGTATGCTTGCCCTGAGAAAGAGAAGTTATTCTATCAACCCTTGCTCCAGCCAGTGCAAATACAGGCTGAGGATTACCTGCGCCAAAAGGCTCCATAGCAAGCAGACCCCTGACATTTTCCACTGTAATCTCCTGCGGAAGTATAAGCATATCACATTCAATAACTGCAGACGGCATTGAATCAAAAGCATTTGCGTACTCATAAACCTTATCGGTAAATCCTGGTATATTTTCCTCCTTGAGCGACAATCCTCCCGCACATTCATGCCCGCCGAACTGTTCAAGAAACTCAGAAGTATAGCTGAGACATTTAAATATATTAAAGCCCTTCACGCTCCTTGCAGAGCCGCGAGCCATTTCATTTTCATCAATAGATATAAGTATATTAGGCTTGGAATACGTTTCAAGCAGCTTTGAGGATACAATCCCAAGAACTCCATGATGCCAGCCTTTTCCCGCAAGAACAATGACCCTCTGAGCAAGAACCTCCGGGTTTTCATCAATGTATTTAAGTATATCCGTCATAATTTCAGTTTCTGTAGCTTTGCGCTGATTATTCAGCGTTATAAGCATATCTACATAGCTTTCGGCGTCCTCAGCGTCTTCCGACAGCAGCGCCTTGACTGCGGTAAGCGGAGAACCAAATCTTCCCGAAGCATTTATTCTCGGGGATATCTGAAATGCTATCGCTCCTGAAGTAAGGCAATCTCTTTTTATCCCTGCTTTATCAATAAGAAAATTCAGACCAGGATTCTCAGTGTTTTTTATGTATAAAAGACCCTTTTTAACTATAGTTCGGTTTTCTCCCGTAAGAGGTACAATATCTGCTACCGTTCCAATAGCGCAAATATCCGAATACTGCTCAACGACCGCCTCATAATCTCCTCCGTCAAGTGCAGCGCAGAGCTTAAGTGCTACTCCGACCCCGGAAAGTTCTTTGAAAACAGACGGACAATCAAGCCTGTGAGGATCAACAACAGCAGCCGCTCTGGGCAGCTTTTCCGAAGGCTGATGGTGATCGGTTATGACCAGCTTCATTCCAAGCTGCTCGATCAGTTCGGCTTCTGCATGAGCTGATATACCGTTATCAACTGTAACGATAAGCGAAACACCTTTTTCGGCAAGCTCATTTATTGCCGCACTGTTCATTCCGTAACCGGCTTCACGTTCAGGTATATAATACATTACGTTTGCGCCCATATTTTCAAGATAATTATATAAAACAGCTGTTGCGGTGACACCGTCGCAGTCGTAATCCCCGTAAATGCATATAAGCTCGTAGCTGTCCACAGCTCTGTTTATAACATCGGCAGCGATCTGCATATCTTTGATCATAAAAGGATCCGAAAGAGCGGCGTCGCTGAAAAAATCAGCAATGTCCTGAAATTCAGTATATCCTCTTGAAACCATTACTTTTAAAGTAAGCGGACTCAAATCGCATTTTCTACCGAACTCCGCCGCAAGCCTTTCATCAGGCTTATTCACTCTCCATCTTTTCATTAACAACAAATCCTCACTGATAATTTACATTCCATATTATTATAGCATAATTTAAATTATTTTTCAATAGCATACGAAAGAATTTGAATAACAGGAGGATCTGCTTTTTTAACAATACGTCAAATACGATCATAATAAAGATTTTATTCACTTGACATAAACAAAAACCTCCCTGTCAGCTGTCTGACAAAGAGGTTTATATCAGCAATTTTGAGTTGGAAAACCAGCAAAAAGTTTTCGCAGATTCCATAATGCCGGTATTCCTGAGATAATTTCTTTATCTCTTTGAGAACTGAGGCGCACGACGTGCTGCTTTGAGGCCGTACTTCTTTCTTTCCTTCATTCTCGGGTCACGGGTAAGGAAGCCTTCCTTCTTCAGAGCAGGACGGAACTCTTCGTTAAACTGAAGTAAAGCTCTTGAAAGTCCGTGTCTGATAGCTCCTGCCTGACCTGTTACACCGCCGCCAGTTACTGTGCAGACGATGTCAAACTTGTCATTTGTATCTGTTACACCGAAAGGCTGACGAACTATAAGCTTCAGTGTTTCAAGACCGAAGTAATCGTCGATATCTCTTCCGTTTATGGTTATTTTACCTGTTCCCTCGTAAATACGAACGCGGGCAACAGAATGCTTTCTTCTACCTGTGCCATAGAAAAATGGCTTTTTTGATTCGTACATCTTAATTGCTCCTCTCATTAAAGTTCGTATTTCTCAGGCTTCTGAGCTGCATTGTTGTGCTCAGCGCCCTTGTAAACTCTCAGCCTTTTTGCAGCGGCTCTTCCGAGTGTATTGTTAGGGAGCATTCCCTCAACTGCAATCGTCATAGCTCTGTCAGACTGCTCAGCCATAAGCTTTGAATACTTGATCTCTTTAAGACCGCCTATCCAGCCTGTGTGCCACTTAAAGGATTTCTGCTCAAGCTTCTTTCCCGTAAGTACAGCCTTATCGCTGTTTATGATGATTACATGATCTCCGCAGTCTGCATGAGGCGCATAGGTCGGCTTATGCTTGCCGCGAAGAATATGAGCAGCCTTAGCGGCAACTCTTCCGAGGGACTGTCCCTCAGCGTCTAAAATATACCACTTGCGAGTAATATCGCCGGCTTTTGGCATATAGGTTGACATATTTTTTCCTCCGTTCAAATTTCAATTCTGTAATCCATACAGACATATTCCGCCTGTAGACTCACAACATTAGCTATTATACAATATGAAAATTCAAAAGTCAACAGCTAAAATGGCGAATTTTTAATTTATATCCCTGCAACGCTTAAAATCTCTCTGTTTTTCTCGTTTTCTCTTGATTTCTTGATTTTCATTTCATTTTATTATGAATATACAACTGCGTAAAGCTAAGAAAATAATTTTTCACTGCCGTAAAAATACAACATTCATTATTCTTCTCTAAATCTTTTAAGCGCATCGTTGATCTCTTCGGAATACTTTTTATCAGAAATATAAGAAGAGACAGCTGTAAATATGTAAACCGCCAAAATACTCAGAGCCATCACTATACAAGATAAAACGGACAGTTCAAACCAGTGAAATTTATATCCCATAAGCATTATGCATATATTGATCAGTATATAATGCACCGAATAACGTATAATATATTCCTTTTTTGAAACATCTCTGTCGCCGAGCGTACAGGGAAGACATACTGCGGTAATAAGTCCTGTTGCCGCTCCGGCTGCCAGCACCTGCCACAACACCGATGAATATAAGCTAAAATCCCGTACATCGCTTAACGAAAGAGATATCGCACAAACGAGCGTTATTCCGGTTGTAATTCTTGTAAAGCTGTCTATGAAATCCTTTATAAATCTGCTCACGCCTTTCATAGCTATCCTCCTATTCCTAGTTTTTTCTTCATATCAGGCACATACTGCCGTGAGATAATAATTTTCTCTCCGTTTTTAAGCAAGGCCTCAAAACGGCTGTTGAAAGCAGGAGTAAGCTTCTGGATCTTTGACAGATTTACTATTACTGATTTAGACACTCTGATAAAATCTGTATTTTCAAACTGCTTTTCCAATTTATAAAGCTTCTGCTTTATCTCATAAAACTGTTTTTCACAATACGCAAAGATCCTGCTGTCTACCGCTTCAAAATAATATATCTGCCTTGGCTCTATCATTCTTATTCCGCCGTTCTCGTCATAACAGGTCAGCTTATCCCTTTCCGCTTTTATGGAGTAGATCAGCTTTAATATACGCTCGTCGATATTATTTGAGCGTATAACGATCTCGTCCTCGCAGTTATCGGAGATATCCTCTATAATAATTTTTATAATATCACATCCTTATTGTTCTGCGGAAGATTTTCTCTTCATAATCAATCCGCTTGCCGCTAAAAACATTATACCACAAACCAGCAGAATTGCAAGCTGAGTATATTCGTTTATAACCGTATTTCCGAAAGACACTGTTATCCCCATTTCATTTCTGTATTCCGCAGTTATGTCCGACGGAATGCCGCTAAACGCCGTATTAACTGCGTCATTGGTTATTACCGCTCTGAACATTGAAGCTCCGTGAAGAAACGGCATACATTTCAATATATTCTGTACTCCGCTGGGAAGCCCCGCCATAGGTATATAAATCGCTCCCAGAAATCCTACTAGCGTCCCGATAACCGTTCCCAGACTTGACCAGGCCTTTTCACTTTTTACAAGTAGCGCTGTAAAATACATTATACAGGCATACGCAAACGAATTTACTGCGATAATAATCAGCACTTTAAGATGAGCATGTACAGACAGAAGCTCTGCTCCCTGATAAAAAGCATACCCCTCAGATACAGCAAGCGTTATTATACATATAATTACCGAAGCTATCCATGCTGCGCTTAAATAGCCAAGAGCTATTACCGTTCTGCTTACCGGAGCTGCGTAAAGGCTCTCAAGCCTGTGCTGAGCCTTATCGTCTATCATAGCCGATATTGAAGACATTGTAATAGTAACTGCGTTGATTGACACTATTCCCGAAACAGTCCACATCAGCACGACAAGCTGAGCGTTCTTTTTATCAGCGTCTGTATCTCGTGTTCCAAAGCTTTCAAGTATTTCGGTAATTGCGTTTACATTCATATCTCCCAGAAAAACTACCATAAGTATGATAACTATAAACATAGCGATCAGAGAAAAAAATACTGCCGATTTATCCCTTAGATATATTTTAAGGTTTCTTGAAACCAGACCTGCAAACCGATTCATAAATATAACCATTCCTTTCTATATAGTCTATTACATTCAATCAATATATACGGATTCAAGCGGCTTTCCCGCCGAATTGAGGAAAACATCGTCCATACTGCCGTTCACTACCTCAAAACCGCTGATCCTGTTTTTGACCTTTTCTATAAATGGCAGCGCTTCAAGCGTTCCTTCCGTATAAACCGCAAATCCGTAATCGGTTTTAATAAATTCCGATCCGATCAGCATATCGGATAGATCCTCTCCGGTATACAGTCTGAGCGTATCCTTCGCATATTTTTCTTTAAGCTCGAACGGCGTTCCCTCCGCACATATTTTTCCGCTGTCAATAATAACGATCCTGTTGGCGGAAGCAGCTTCCTCCATATAATGAGTAGTCAGGAAGACGGTCATTCCCGTTTTTCTTCTAAGCTCTTCAACTGTTTTCCATACGCTTTTTCTTGCAGCCGGATCAAGACCTGTAGTAGGCTCATCGAGGAAAAGTATCTCAGGAGTATGCATAAGTGCGGCGGCAATTTCACAGCGCCTTTTCTGCCCTCCGGAAAGCGTGGAGTATCTTTTTTCCCTGATATCCGCTAATTCAAGAATACTGCATACTTTATCCAGCTGTTTTTTTACGCCGCTTCTGTTCATACCATAAAGCAAGCCTTTGAAAATCAGGTTTTCTTCAGCTGTAAGAATACCGTCAAGGCAGTTATGCTGATAAACGATGCCTATTCTGCTCCTTATCTCGTTATCATTCCTTCCGAGCCTGTATCCGCATATTTCCGCTGTACCTGACGAAGGCTTCATAAGAGTTGAAAGCATATTTATAACAGTAGACTTTCCTGCTCCGTTTACACCAAGGAATCCGAACAGCTCGCCTTTTTCAACCGAAAAGCTTAAAGAATCAACTGCCTTGATTTTTCCATAGCTTTTGCTTAGATCTTCAGCTGTGATTATCTTCATATCCGTCACCCTTTCTCAAACTATAATTACAGTATATCAGTAAATTGCACTGGCTTTCAAGGACTTTAAGATAAGCTGCGGATAATAAAAAGTAAAATACATAACTAGATAGGCTGAGCTGCAACTTGAAATAAAAAAGGACGGTCTTCACCGCCCTGAAATTATATTAAATTAAATCTGCAATATATTTAAGCCGTCTTATAATTTGATGAATCCTCCTGCTGAATAACAGAATCGCCGTTTGATTTTGTTCCAGTACTGCTGTTCAAAAGTATTTCATCTAGCAATTCCCATTTTTCTTCGTCCTCCAG
The DNA here is from genome assembly GCF_054655215.1 of Hominimerdicola intestinalis. NCBI lineage: Bacteria > Bacillati > Bacillota > Clostridia > Eubacteriales > Oscillospiraceae > Hominimerdicola > Hominimerdicola intestinalis. Next base: position 30,825 of record NZ_BAAHNZ010000005.1, on the reverse strand, counting down.
CGCTTTTCCGGAAACAGTAACTGAATCCGTCCAAAAACTTTTGAACGCATAACCGTCATAATCAATAACAAAAACTATTTCCAGTGCAGCATTTTCTTCACCGTTGTAATCACAGCTTCCGGATACCGTAATATATCTCAGATCTCCCTCGGCAGATACCTTATACTCGGCTTCCTCTTCGTTTATAAAAGCGTTGATCTGCTCTCCTACTATATTGTAGCTCACGTCTCCGCTTATATCTGAATAACCTTCAAGATTTATTACATAGCTATACTTTACCTGATCTGTAAAGGTCTGATCGTCAATCTGAAGGGAAAGGGTAAAACCATTGTCTATTACGGCGTATACTGTGAATATCGTAAAGAACACCGCAATAATATTGCTCTGCTTCAGCAGGCGGCATCTTTTATACATATATATCAACGGAAAAACAGCGGAAAAGGTTTTAATACCTTCTACAGGATAGCCTAATTTATCAAGCCTCTTCATATCCCTGAAACAGATTATACGACCGACTATAAGTACAAAAGCCCAAATTAAAATGCCCAGCCATTTATTCAGCGCATAATTTTCTAAATAAAGACCGAGAGCCGGAAGGATTGCAACATACCACATTGCTCCGTTCCTAAGCCTTGGCAGCTCGTTTAAATTTATTGTATTATTCTGCTCATACGACTGATTTTCCATCTTTATACTCCTTTAGCTTAGTTATTTTTTATTATATATCATTTTACAGTAATAATCAAGAGTATTTTTATATAGAAGCAATTGCGCTTTTAATTAATACTAAAATTGTATATTAATGTATTTATGCTTTGTTTATAACGTACACTAAATCAGTTTATATTATAAATATCTGGATTCTAAAAAAACAAATCGCAAAACTGCACAGAACGTTTATTTCTTTCAACCTTTTTCGACCGTTTAAACAAATAAAATAGGTTATTTTCATCTTATTTTATTAAATAATGTTACAAATTATATGCGTTTTTGACAAAAAATCTGAAAATCCAAACGAAAACCCCAGCATTTAGTTTTGAACCTTAAACAATTATTTTTCGACATTTATTAATCTCCGATAAATTTCAGATTAATACAATAGCAACTTAATATGCGAAAACAATTAAATACCGAAGAATTCATTGAAAAGCTCATATAAACACGGTATAATCTGAATTGTTAATTTTTAATCTTTTAGGAGGATATATGGAAGTTAATCAAAAAATAATAATCGGAGGAACAGAAAGTAATTCTGTTAAGAAACTTTCACAGATGTTGACCGATGAAGGAATGCAGATCATCAAAACAAGCAGCAACTCACTGGAGATTTTATTTGAAGTAATGGAGAATAAACCGGCGGCGGTACTTCTTACATCTGAAACCAGTCAGCCTGAAAAGCTGATCGAGGAGATACTTAAGATCAGTCCAAAGCCGATCATAAACTTCATTATTTTGAAGGACAGCCTTTTCCAGAGTGCAGTAAAACCGGATAAAAATATTACGGTACTGAAAGAACCTCTGAATGCAGAAAATGTTGCCTGTTCCCTGGTAGGTCAGCTTGGCAGAAGCGGAACAAATATAAAAAATGCAGCGGAATACCTAAGCCGTCTGCACAACTATGTATCCGATATTCTGTCACGTTTATGTATAACACCTAATTACAATGGTTTTATATATTTACGCGAAACGATAAAAATGGCTGTAATAGAGCCGGTCAATACCAGAAGCTTTTCAAAATGTGTTTATCCGCGTATTTCACAGGAATTTCATTCAAGTACTGCAAGTATTGAAAGAAATATCAGAACGGTTATCCAAAAAGGCTGGCAGAGAGCATCGCTGTCTGATAAAGCTGACATCTTCGGAACAAGCGCTGCGCGCTCCGACTGGCATCCTACAAACGGAGAATTTATTCTCATTATAGCTGATAAGGTCAACCGTGAACTGGACAGTCTTATTAAAGTTGCAAATTAAATATAATAAAACGGCGGGAGCGAAACCGGAGCTCCGCTCCCGGCATCCTATCTATTTTAACAGCGTAAGGCAGGCAGTCAGTCAAAGCTCCCCTGTGGGCGCAAAAGCGTTTCGTAATCTCTTTTGCGCCACTCTGACCGCACACTTCCGCTTTCCTATCCGCCGTTAATTACATTTTATGCGGCAATCTGTTTTATGCTACTTAAGCGACGAACCGCTTGCCGCGGCAATTTCCCAAACCAGCTTGATAATTTTTATTTTATTTTCCTTATGCAAAACTTTTGATTAAAAACATTAATATTTATTTTATTTTTAGACAGCGGTTTGGGCAGCTGTCTTTTTTCTTGCCTGACTAATCAGGAGGTGCCTGTCTCTTCATAATTTCCAACGCGACCTTTATCCCGTCGACTGCGGCAGACATGATCCCTCCCGCGTATCCGGCTCCCTCGCCGCAGGGGAATAGATTCTCTGCTGAAAGTGAATTGAGATTTTCGGTTCTGGTTATACGAACAGGAGAACTTGTTCTGGTTTCAGGCGCTGTAAGAACTGCATTTTCATCTCCGAAGCATCTCATCTTTCCTGAAAAGGCTCTCAGCCCCTCCGTCATAGTTTCTGTTATGAATTCGGGGAATATCCTGCGTAATTCACAAGGAACCGTACCTCTTGCATAGCTTGGCGCAACCTTTGTATTCAAATCAGGCTTACTATTTAAAAATCCCCTTACTGTAGTAGCTGGAGCGCATATACCCCCGCTTGCTTTAAAGGCGTTTTGTTCAATTTTCCTGGCAAAATACATTCCGTCAAGCGGAGAATATCCGTAATCCGCAGGAGTTACTGAAACCGCAAGAGCTGCATTGGCGTTTTTTCCGTTTCTTGCAAATTCGCTCATTCCATTAGTTACGATAGTTTCTTCCTCAGACGCCGCCGGAACTACTACACCTCCCGGACACATACAGAAGGTATATGCCGCCCTGCCGTCCCTGCGCCTGTATGAAAGCTGGTACTCACCCTTTGGCAGAAGCGGATTTCCTGCATTATTTCCGTATAAACTCTCTTCAACGTCTGTCTGCAAATGCTCGATCCTGGCTCCTACCGAAAACGGCTTCGGCTCCATAAATATCTGTTTTGCCGCAAGCATTTCAAAGGTATCTCTTGCCGAATGGCCTGTTGCAAGAACAAGAGCCGAACACTCTGCGCTTTCACTGCCGAAGCCTACTGATGCGACACTGCTGCCTATAACGGTAAAATCCTTTACCTCACTCGAAAACCTTATCTCCCCGCCCATTGAAATTATCCGTGCACGCATTTTTTTGATAATATCTCTCAGATTATCCGTACCTATATGCGGCTTTGCCTTTGAAAGTATTTCCTCCGGCGCTCCGAATCTGACAAACTGCTCCAGAACATATCTGCAAAGAGGATCTTTTATTCTGGTAGTAAGCTTGCCGTCCGAAAATGTTCCTGCTCCTCCCTCCCCGAATTGTACATTTGAACAGGTATTCAAAGCTCCGCCTTTCCAATAGTTATTGACGCTTTCTGTCCTGCGGTCAATGTCCTCTCCCTTTTCAAGTATCAACGGCCTGTACCCGTATTCAGCAAGCACCATACCGCAGAATATTCCAGCCGGCCCGAAACCTGCAATACAAACACGACCGTTTTTCTTTTTATCTGAGATCTCCGGCTCTATCCCGCTTGGTGAAACATAGGAAAAGCATCCGCCCTTTTCGCACAGCTCCCTTTCCCTGCTGCTGTCAGCAAGACTGATAAATACTGAATGAACAAAGCAAATATCACTTTGCTTTCTTGCGTCAAGTGAAGTTTTATGGATCTGCACAGATCTGACTGCGCTTTTTTTCAGACCTGCAAGTTTCAGCGCTTTTTCGATAACCTCCGGCTCAGAAGCCTCCAGCGGACACTTAATCTGATTTACAATAATCGGCATATAAATCTCCTTATATTTAAGCTGAAAGCGGTCTGTTTTAACGCAGACCGCTTTCAAATCCTGTACAATTGATTACGGACCTGACTTTGAAGCCTTGTCCTCTACCTCGATCTGAACCTCATTGGTTCCGTAGCACCATACCTTATTATATTTAGGAGAATAAATAGTAACGGAATGATTAGCTGAACCCGAGTTAACAACATCAGAAAGATTCAGTATTACTGTAAAATCATCAGAGGATATATTATTTATAATTTCCTGCGGGCCGTAAACTGTAACATCAGGTATCTGCTTTGTTTCAACGGTTACGCTTTTGCCTGACGGAATATTCCGGATACTTATCCTGTCCTTTGGGATCGTAAGCTTTCTTGAGGAATAGCCTTCCGAATCAAAAGTTACCTCGATCGTTCCTATACCTGTCTGATTTATTTCTCCGGAGCTGAGTGCGCTGTCAACCTCAAAGGAAAATTTCTTTGACAGATCAACGCTGCTAAGAGGTATAGTTCCCAGCTTTACATTCTCCGTATCAGCATCGTCAAGCTTCGGCGATATTACCTGGATACTTTCCTCCGAAAGCGTATACGGCAGCGACGATACGTCAAATCCCGGAGGACACTCTGTAAACTCCACATTGAAAACAGCTGTTTTCTTCTTATAAATAACAAAGTTTACATCAAATGATTTTACATCTTTAATCGTATATTTTGAAGCGTCAAGAACGTTGTCATCAGCGTCATAGAAAATTATGTCATTGGTAGGAATAGTGGTATCCTCTGAAACCGTTACAGATTTTGATACGTTAGCAACAACTCTTTCTATTTTCTTCAGCTCGTTTTCCGCTCCCTCTATTTCAACCTCCGAAGGCGAAACGGCAGTTTCCTTTAAAGTAAGTCCCTCAGCTGCATTGACAAGCGGCGCTTCAGTTCCTACTTCAAACTTCGCTGAGCTTATTCTGTCAAAGGTTACCTCTACAGTTTCAGGATAAACTGATACGATCGTTACCTTATCGGAAGAATGAGCTGATTTTACATCAATATCAAGATGATATGTGCCTTCCTTTGTAACCTGATCCAGATTGACAGTCGCAACAAGATCGTTGGCGGAATAATTTCCGATCTCGTAATTCATTCCCTTTATTTCAACGTCTACAGTTATATCCTTATAATTTAAAACCGAAAGTCCCTTTTCGTCAGCTTTCGTTCCATCCATAGAAAAATCAACCGGGACATTGGTAATAGTCTTATTTCTTGTAGGATATTGGGTAATGGAAAGAATAAACCATATAATTACCGCAATAATTACGGCAAGAATACGCAGACCGAAGTCAGCTTCATGCTTTTTAGGCGTTTTCTCCGCCTTTATTTTTTCCATTTAGATATCACCCTTCCTGCAAATGAATTTTCCTTGCCCGAACTTTCCTCATTAACAGGCACGAGTCGGAGAGTAAGCAGCTTTTTTAAGCTTTCCTTTGTAAAACCTCTTGTTAGCTCGCCGTTCTCCGCAACCGAAATAGTTCCGGTCTCCTCGGAAACAACTATAACGATAGCATCGGATATTTCGCTCATACCAATAGCAGCTCTATGTCTTGAACCAAGCTGCTTTGCGATAAGCTCCTCCTTCTGAGGCTTTGGCAGAAAACAGCCGGCGGCTAATATCATACCGTCGCGTATAATTACTGCGCCGTCGTGAAGCGGTGTATTCGGAAAGAAAATATTCCCAAAAACCGCAGCCGACGGAGTACAGTTAAGAATAGTTCCCGTATCTATCTGTTCGCCGAGTCTTGTCTTGCGTTCGCATATAATAAGTGCTCCTGTACAAGTGGAGGACAGATTCTGAGCGGCTTCGCATACTGCGTCGATACACTGTTTCCAATGCTCAGTATAATCGTCGGCATCGCCGTTTGAAAAAAAGCTGAATTCCGTAAGCTTCGTCCGCCCTATTTTTTCGAGAATCCTTCTTAGCTCCGGCTGGAACACAATAACTATAGCCAGTATTCCCCATTGGAAGCAGGTCTTTAACAGAAACCTCATAGTCTGAAGGTTAAAGAATACGGCGAGAAGGTAAAAAACAATAAGTACAAGTATGCCCTTTACCAGCTGCTGCGCCCTTGTTTCCCTGATCAGCTTTATTCCGTGAAATATTAAATACGAAAGAATGGCTATATCTATAATATCGCTTATCTGAATAGATTTGAAAACGCTCCATATAGCCAGTATTCCGTCAGTAATTGCTGTTAGCATACGTCACACCCTTTACATATTCGCTGAGGTATTTAAATATTTCAGCAGCTCCTGTAGAAATATTTAACCGCCTCGGCTGTCTTTAACATAAATTATAGCCCTATAGGTATTTTGTGATTTATGTAAATTTGCATAGCCGCAGGCCGCTGTAATATATTACAAATCAATTTCAAAACTGACATAACGGTTACATATATATCTATTTTACCATATAAAAATCAAAAGTACAATAGGTATTTTAAAAAAATTGCTTCATAACCGAATAAAATTTCCGCAGACACTAAATAGCCTGCGGAAATTTACAGATAGTATTCATTAATCGGCTCAATATGCTCTTACAGCGTCGATCAGTGCAAAAACCTGCTGTCTGGTGCTGAAAGCTGACGGAGAAAATCTTACAGTACCCTGAGAGATCGTTCCGAGAGTATTATGCGCTAAAGCAGCACACTGAAGTCCTCCCCTGAGCGCAAAGCCTCTGTCAGAAAGCCAGCCTGCGACCTGCTGTGAATTATTGTCGCCTATATTAAAGGATACAATAGGAACATAGCTGCATTCAGAACGGTATATCTTTATGTCCCGTACATTCTTGATACCGTCTATAAACTGACTGCAAAGCTCGCTTTCATGATTAAAAATTCTGTTTATAGTTTTTGCTTTGACAAAATTGAGTCCTTCCCCAAGACCAAGTATGCCTACCGTATTAATAGTACCGCTTTCAAGCCGTTCGGGAAGGAATGGTGTCTGCGCAAGCTCCGAGGAGGTCGCTCCCGTTCCGCCCTCTATTATAGTTGAAAGAGCATATTCTCCGTCAGTAATAAGAAGTCCTGTGCCTGTCGGTCCGTACAGGGATTTATGTCCTGACGTACATATAAAATTTATTCCGTCGTCAAGAGAAATATCCAGCAGTCCGCTGGCCTGAGCGCAGTCTGCGATAAAGCATATTCCCCTGCGTCTACAAAGCTGTGCGATTTGACGGTAAGGCAGTATTCTGCCGGTTACGTTAGACGCGGCAGTACAGCATATACACTTTGTATTAGGCTTGATCAGTTTTTCAAAATTTCTTACCGTTTCCTCATCACTGTCGGTAACATGGGCTATTGAATATTCCACTCCCCTAGTCTGTGATAACGCATATACAGGTCTTGAAACAGCGTTATGCTCGTAGTCTGATATGATCATATGCCCGCCGTACTGCATTATTCCCTTTACAGCCATATTTACCGCAAAGGTGCAGTTCGGCGTAAAAGCTACATTTTCCGGCTCGGCTGCAAACATCTGCGCAGCTTTGTTCCTGACATCGAAAACCTTTTGTGAAACCTGAAGAGAAAGCCTGTGACCGCTCCTCCCGGGATTTCCGCCGTATCTTGAGACCGCCTCCGAAACCGCGGTCCTTACTCCGGGCGGCTTAGGAAAGCTGGTGGCGGAATTGTCGAAATTTATGATGTTTTTCACATTTTATCACCGCCTGTTCATTCAAAATCGTAGGCGTCCTTATGAGGAATATTACCGCTTTCAAGAAATGCGATTATTGTATTAGGGTCGTTTTGCACCCTAAGAGAATAACCGCATCCCGAGCCTATATCCTTAGGCGTTCTCTGTATTTCACAGTACAGCCCTTTTTCATTCAGAAGTGCCTTGGCTTTCATAGCATAGGTGATAGAAGTCATTGCTATTAGGTATCTCCCCATTATTATTTCCACCTTTAAATAATTTGTCCGAGAAAATAAAATTACGGACACTATTACTATATGCCTGAACTCCGGCTCATGTTAATTGAAAATGTTCCACGTGGAACATTTGTGTTTGATATGTAAAAATCCGCCTGCAATTGCAGACGGACATAATTGCATAATTATTATCAGATAACTAAGCGTAAAACGAACTTCGGTACGGCTTTATTTTCGATATATCCTCTTATGACTGATTCCGTAAATAATCAGCTTTACTATTGCTTATTGTTTTATTATGACCTAAGAGCAAAACTAAAACACTGTCCAGATTACTTTAAACACGCCGAATTTTCCTGCATAATTCTCAGAGTTTCCAGTCAATCGGTTCAATTCCGCTCTTTGCAAGGTAGTTGTTAACAGCTGAAAAATGACGGCAGCCGAAAAATCCGTTATAGGCTGAAAGAGGCGACGGATGAGCTGCCTGAAAAACTCCATGCGCCGGATTAGTTATAAGAGCGGCTTTAGCTCTGGCGTTACCTCCCCAGAGAATAAAGGCTATCGGTTTGTTACGCTCGTTCAGCTTTCTTATAATAGCGTCTGTAAGCAGTTCCCAACCTTTGCCCTTATGACTGTTAGGCTGTCCCTCTCTTACAGTCAGCACAGTATTAAGCAGTAGTACACCGCTTTTTGCCCATTTAGTTAACTCTCCGCTTTTAGGCGGCGGATAACCAAGATCCGCCTGAAGCTCTTTGAAAATATTTTGCAGCGACGGAGGAGGGTTTACTCCTTCTCTTACCGAGAAGCAAAGTCCGTGAGCCTGTCCCGGACCATGATATGGATCCTGCCCGAGTATGACCGCCTTAACATCATAATAATCAGTATATTTAAGTGAGTTGAAAATATCATACATATTCGGATATATATGATGTGAAGCGTATTCTTTTTTCAGAAATTCCCTCAGCTTCAGATAATATTCGCTTTTAAATTCGTCTTTTAAAATCTCATCCCAGCTGTTTCCTATATGTACCATATCAGTAAACTCCTACGACCGTTCCGATAACGATACCAAGAATCATAATAGCTGCTATAGCTATTACAGCAATTCTCATAATAAGAGGTTTTTTATTATTGTTCATAAAATACATTCCTTTCAATTCCAAAACATACTATTTATATAATAGCATATAATTACCGCAAAATCAACCTTATTTAAATTTTTCAAAAGCAGTTTTAAATATTTGTGAGAAACGTCAAAAAAAATATACATTCTGCCGAAAAGTATTTGAGATATTGAATTTTTGTGAAAAATATAGTATAATATTAATTGTAAAAAAGTGACGTAAGGGGGTGCGGAAATGAAAAATACAATGCCAGCCGTTTCGGAAATATTATACGGACAGTACATCGCAGATTTCACAGACGGAGGTATAATTCTGTCCGCTAATGACGGTTTCTGCAAGATCACAGGATATACTCAGCAGGATATAGAAAACGGTTCAGTATGTTTTTATAACTTTATTCCTGAAGAAGATTACGATATATATATTAAAAAAGTAGAAGAGCTTCAGAAGGAAAGACGAGGAGGTTATCTTGAACACCGTTTTAAATGCAAAAACGGAAGATACATCCATGTAATTTGCTACGCAGACGACTATACTGCCGAAAACGGACATTTCCGCTCAAAAATTACAATCTGCGATTTTACCGAAAATATAAATCTCAGGGAAAAGTACAGGCTTTCAAAAATGGAGCTTGATGCTCTTATGGACAATGTGCCGGGCGGCGTGGTTCTTTATGAAATAAAAAACAATACGATCAGGATCGCCGACGCCAATGATGATTATTACAGTATGCTTGGCTATACCGATAAGAAACTTCATCCCGGAGTTGTAGGTCATCTTCTCAAAAAAGGCGAGATGTCAAATTTTCTGAAAACGCTCAGCAGATGTATCGAAAACCGCAGCGATTTTTCTTATGAGTTTAAATTGACAAAATACGACGGTAAGCCGGCTTGGATGTGTCTTAAAGGTAAATACTTTGATACCTCAGAAAATGGCTCACATTTTATATATGCTATTCTTCTCGATGTTTCTAACGCAAAGAAAGCGGAGCGCGAAATCTTAAATCAAACCGAACGCTTTAAGATAATTGCAGAAAATACCGAAGAAGTGTATTTTGAATACAATGTCACCGAAGATACTATGTTTCTTGCAAACTGCATAAACAGATACGGCGAGGAAGATAATATCATAAAAAATTTCTGGAACGAGCTGAAATGCAAACCTTTTGTTCACCCTGACGATTTCAAATCATATCTCAATTCATGGATAGAAATATGCTCAGTTCCTCAAAGAGGAAGCATTGAGTTCCGAACAATGGCTTATGACGACGATTATACCTGGTATAAGCTGCCGTACGTCAGCGTAGCCAACGAACAGGGTGAAGTCACTAACGTCTACGGCAGGCTTTTCAGCATAGAACACGTTAAAAATCTTAAAATGACTATCGACAGCGAACGCGCTGAAATTGAACGCCTTACAACGACCGACGCGGTTACCGGACTCCTGAACCGAAAAGCCTTCAAAGAACGTGTATCTTCTTATTTAGCAAGCGGTTTTGACAGCTCCGGCTGCTACGGTATAGTATATTCCGATATAAACGACTTTTCATACGTCAATGACAACTTCGGATCGGACGCAGGTAATCAAATGCTGTACGACTTTGCCGAAATTATCAGAAGCACCGAAACTAATATATACGGCTGCCGTATATATTCAGATTATTATGTCGGCCTGTATAAAGCTCCTTCGCGTGACGCTCTTATTGAAAGCATAAAGCTGAGAAATGCCAGGTTTACCGAATTCCATAAGCATAAATATCCTGCAAGCGATATACATATTTCAAGCGGACTTTATTTTATAGATTCCGATGACGTTGACGTAACTATAGCTATGGACAACGCAAATCTTGCCCGCAGAAGCGTAAAGGGCATAAAGGATATTCCCTGCGGAATCTATACTGAAAGAATGCGCAGACAGCGCAGCTATGAACAGGCTATTGCAAGCGAGCTGCTTCCTGCAATAAAAAACGGTAATATTGAGTTATTTCTACAGCCTAAATTCTCTCTTGACACCAGAGAAATAATAGGAGCAGAGGCTCTCAGCAGATGGAGAAACAGCGACGGCAGCTATAAGCTTCCTTATGAATTTATATCAATACTTGAAAATGTCGGATATATCGTTGAGCTTGACTTTTTTATTTATGAACAGGTGCTTAAAACTCTTCTTAAGTGGAAGAATAAGGGTATGCGTATGCTGCCTATATCTATAAATTTCTCAAGGCAGCATAATAATTACAGCTCGTTTGTAGGAAAGATAACGGAAATGGCAGATCAATATGGGATCGACCGTAATCTGCTAGAAATAGAGATTACGGAAAGCAGCTTTACAAAAGATATAAATGTTATGTTCACCAATATGAAAAAGCTTAGAGAAAACGGATTTAAAATAGATATAGACGATTTTGGAATGGGATATTCGTCGCTGAGCGTTCTTCTTGACGCTCCTGTCGATATTGTAAAGCTTGATAAGGTATTTATCGATAATATAGTTGCAAGCACTCAGGCAAGAGAATATGTTAACCAGATATGCAGTCTTATAAATTCAACCAACAAGGAGATAATATTTGAAGGCGTAGAAACTGAGCGTCAGGCTGAAATTCTATGCAGATGCGGTCACAGAATGGCTCAGGGATGGCTTTTTGATAAGGCGCTTTCAGTAAAGGATTTTGAAAACAAATATATGAAGGTACAGGTAACTAACAAATAAGCGCCGCTGCCGGCGGAATGGATTTTTTACGGAATAAGCCGATAAAACCGTTTCTCCGGCACGGCTTTTTTCTTATAAGGCTGCGTAAAAAGTTTTAATAAAACTATTGCAAACAAATTTATAATGTGATATAATAATTTTAAGCATTGCTTTGAATAATATTATTGCAGCCGTAGCTTTATCCTGTAATAATAAAAATAAGCTCAAACAATGGATCAGCGGATAATACCGCGCCGTTTGAAAGGGAGTGGGTTTTATGATAAAAGTCTGCAATCATCTCGGAACGATCGGCATATCTATGAAATACCTGAGAACGCTTATCTCAGGAACTGCCGAAAACTGCTTCGGCGTAGCGGGAATGAACTCCTACGGTGCAAAGCAGGGAGTTGACGCCCTTATAAAAAAGAAAAACGCTGCAAATAAAGGTGTAATTATAAGACAAAATAACAATAAGCTTATAATTGATCTGCATATTACAGTAACCTACGGCGTTAACGTAAAAGCAATAACCGAAAGCATAGCTCATAAAGTGGATTATGTTCTTACCGAACAGGCTGGCATTAGTGTCGAATCGGTAAACGTTTATGTTGACGGAATGGTAAATTAACTAAATAGGAGGACGTTTCTGGTGATAAGCGGAAAGATACTGCGTAACGCTCTTATCAGCGCTGCAAACAGTATTTCAAATAATAAAAAATCAGTTGACGAGCTGAATGTTTTTCCGGTTCCGGACGGAGATACGGGTACAAATATGTCAATGACAATAGGCAACGCCGTAGCCGAGCTTAAGAATATGAACGACGATTCAAAGGTATGCGACGTTGCCAAAACCGCAGCTTCAGCTCTGCTGAGGGGCGCGAGAGGAAATTCCGGGGTTATTTTATCGTTGATATTCCGGGGGTTTGCAAAGGCACTTGACGGTCAGAAGGCAATGGACAGCGAGCATATGGTCAGAGCCCTTGAAACAGGCGTTGACGGGGCCTACAAATCTGTAATGAAGCCTACCGAGGGTACGATCCTTACAGTTGCCAGAGAAGCGGCAGAAAAAGCAAGAGCTCTTTCTCTTTCATCAAATGATCCGCTGCTGATCTGGGACGAGGTATGCCGTCAGGCTAAGCTTTCTCTTGACGAAACGCCTAAGCTTCTTCCTGCACTTGCCAAAGCAGGAGTAGTTGACGCAGGCGGCATGGGACTGCTCATTATCTTTGAGGCAATGAAAGATGTATTTAACGGAGGAAGTATCGTTGAGGCGGCTTCATCTGATATAAAAAAGGTTACTGTTGAAACCTTTGCGGATACGGTAGGACAGTTTGATGAGGAAATTCACTTTACCTACTGTACTGAAATGCTTATAACAAAGGCGCAAGACTGCGACGATCCTTTAAAGCTGAGAGCATATCTTGAAACTATAGGCGACTGCGTTGTAGTGGTTGACGATGATGAAATAATAAAAGTTCATGTTCACACCAACGATCCCGGTCTTGCTATACAAAAGGGACTTGAATTCGGATATGTAAATCTGCCTAAAATTGAAAATATGAAGCTACAGCACGAGCAGCGCCAGAAGGAATCCAAGCAGGAATTTATACCTGCAAAGCCTGAAAAACAGTACGGCTTTGTTGCAGTAGCGGCAGGAAACGGAATAGAGGCAATGTTTAAAGATGTCGGAGTCGACTGTGTAGTAAGGGGCGGTCAGACAATGAATCCCTCTACCGAGGATATTCTTGCGGCAATAATGTCGTGTCCTGCCGAAACGGTTTTCGTTCTTCCTAATAATAAAAACATTATAATGGCCGCTGAACAGGCGGTCAAGCTTGCGGACAGAAACGTATGCGTTCTACAGACCCGTACTATCCCTCAGGGTATGAGCGCAATGCTTGCATTTGATCCGGAATGTGATTTCAATACGAACCGACTTGAAATGACGAGAGCGCTTGAAAGAGTTTCAACCGGTCAGATAACGTTTGCCGCAAGGGATTCTGATTATGAAGGTCATCAGATAAAGCAGGGTGAGATCCTTTGTCTTGACAACGGAAAGCTCGCTTTTGTTGACCGAGATGTGGCTAAGGCAGCTTACAAGCTTACCAAGCGGCTTGTAAAAGGCGACAGCTCATATATAACTATACTTTACGGAGCCGATGTATCTGATGAAGCGGCTGAAGCGTTGTACGATCAGGTTTCTTCAAAATATCAGAATATTGACGTAAATCTCATAAACGGCGGACAGCCCGTTTACTATTATATAATTTCAGTTGAATAATTTTATGAGCGGTATTTATATGCCGCTCTTTTTTACACATCACCGAACGTAATTTGGTTAAAATAAATCAGGAGGTGTTTTATTGGAACTTGCAGCAATTACTGCTGTGGGAATAGGCGGAGCAACGGTAGCCGGAGCAGCAATCGGTTTTGCGTTTAAGAACATTTCGCAGAAGCACAGTGACTCCATCTTAGGATTTGCTGCCGGAATAATGCTGGCTGCGTCAATATTTGGCCTTATCATTCCGGCAATTGAATTTTCCGAAAGGCTTGGAATATGGATAACCGTAGCCGGAATATTTGCAGGTGCGCTTTTTATAAATTTTGCCGACAGGCTTGTACCGCATCTTCATCATATAACAGGCTTAAATGAAGAAGAGCACCGAAATAACACAGCCGTAGGAAAAATACTTTTATTCGTTCTTGCTGTTGCTATTCATAACTTTCCGGAAGGAATGGCTGCGGGTATCGGCTTCGGATCAGGAGATAACGCCAATGCGGTAACTATGGCAATAGGAATAGCGCTTCAGAATATACCTGAAGGTATTATCATAATCTCTCCGCTTCTTTCTACAGGATTAAGTAAAAAACGTACTTTTGCTATTGCCTCGGCTACAGGACTTATAGAAGTTGCCGGAACATTTTTCGGATATTTTGCAGCTTCCGTATCCGGTGCGGTCCTCCCCTTCGTACTTGCTTTTGCAGCAGGAACAATGCTGTATGTTATCAGCGACGAAATGATACCGGATACTCACAGCAACGGAAATGAACGGACAGCTACTTACTCACTTCTTGCAGGTATATCGGTTATGCTTATAATAGATTATTTTCTCGGATAGACTGTTACCTGCAAATAATAAAATTTAAATCAGTAAATATTATCCGCTTGCTGAGGTAATACTTCGAGCAAACGGATAATTCTTATTTATATTTACGTCAGTAACAGAGTAGCTTCAGTAGACAGATCATTATTTAATAAAAAATTTTCAGCGCAGCAGTTATTTATTATTTTAATACTATGTCTTGACAATATTCACCGAATATGATATAATAAATACACTAAATTGCCGCTGTGGTGGAATAGGCAGACACAAGGGACTTAAAATCCCTCGGAGTAACATCCGTACCGGTTCAAGTCCGGTTAGCGGCACCAATGCTGTTAAACTTCTGATTATAAGGTTTAACAATTTTTTATCGTTAAATAAACTAAAAACTCCGTTTTCTGAAAGTTTTGCCTCTCAGCAAACGGAGCTTTTTCTTTACAAGCCTATAATGATCATCTTCATTGTCCTAATCACATACTTGCTTTCAGTATCTCGACGATCTCCTCATGGGTCAGCGTCTTATAGCCGCCCTCCATTATGAAGGTACCGTCAGCAATTGGATCAAGCATTTCCTCTGTTACTCCTAATTCACATATATTCATTATAAGACCGATCTCCTTCATCCAGCGTTCCATACATTGAAGACCCTCCTCAGCGATCTGCTCGTCAGTTTTTCCCTCAGGATCTACGTTCCATACATTAACTGCAAACCTCCTGAATTTATGAAGTCCGTAAGGACAGATATACCGATAATAAGCCATAGATACTGCTGATAGCGTCATTCCGTGAGTAGCGTTGGTATGCGCACCTATCGACTGACCTATCATATGCACCATCCAATCGGTATCCTTGCCCTTTGAAATCAGAGTATTAAGCGCCCATGCTGCAATCCACATAATATTGCTGCGGGCTTCGTAATCGGCAGGATCCTTTATCGCATTCCCGGATGAATGGATAAGCGACTTCATCAGACCCTCCATAATATAGTCAGAAGTATTGTCATCATCGCCTGAAAAATACTGCTCAGTAATATGATTCATTATATCATAGAAACCGGCCGTCATTTGATATTTCGGCAGAGTATAGGTAAATGTCGGATCTAGAACAGAGAATTTCGGAAATACATTGCTGCCGAATACATGGCCTATTTTCAGCTTCTGCTTAGGATTTGTAATAACAGAACCGCCGTTCATTTCAGAGCCTGTACCTGCCATAGTCAGAACACATCCAACTGGTATGATCTTATTGTCAACATCCTCCATGCGAAGATAATATTTATCCCAAGGATCTTCCTCGCAATAAGCAGAAACCGAAACTGCTTTTGCATAATCGCATACAGAACCGCCGCCGACAGCAAGAATAAGGTCTATATGATTTTCCCTTGCGATTTTGCAGCCCTCGTAAAGCTTATCGACAGTAGGATTAGGCATTACGCCCGGATCTTCAAAAATAGTTTTGCCTGCCGATTTCAAAATTTCGATCATCTTATCGTAAATTCCGTTTTTCTTAATAGATCCTCCGCCGTAAACAAACATTATGTTATTGCCGTATTGGGACAATTCCCCGCTCAGATTACTAAGCGATCCTTTACCGAAATACAGCTTCGTTGGATTAAAGTAGCTGAAATTACCTAACATAATAAATTCCTCCTATATTTATTTATAATACTGAATTTTGATCTGAGCCGTTATTTATAAATCTTAATCTCAATACTGCCACTGTACAACGCATTTTAAAGACCGAATATATCCTATATGCGTATAGCTGTAAGTAGCTCATTGCCGTTTAGCTCGCTCATTTCAAGCTTCAGCGACAGACGGTCGATCAGGGCTTTCGCTGTTTCATTATTATACAGTAAATCGGAAAATAATTTATCATTTGCTTTAATTTTATCTCCCGCCCGTAAGGCTCAGCGCCTTATTTGATCATGCGCATACACAGGTTTTCTTTTTATCTGTACATGAACTTTCATGGATTATTATTTCTCCTGCGGCACTTTCATCGTCCATAATGATTTGGCTGACGGCAGGAACATATATATGTCCCGACTTAGGGTTTTTAATACTAAGAACCGGAGTGGTTACAGTCGCCTCAACTTCAGATTTTTCAAAGCATAGATCGGTATCCGTCATTTCACAGTTTATAAGATTAAGCTGCTTACAGTAGCATAACGGCTGTGTACCTATGATTTTACAATTTTCAAAAGTAACATTTTCACTGTACCATGCAAGATATTCGCCTTTAACAATACTGTTTCTTACAACTATATTTTTTGCGTGCCAAAAAGCGTCTTTGGTGTCAAAAACACAATTTTCAAACAAGCAGCTGTTAATATACTGAAATGAGTACTTCCCTTTAAACTGTACATTCTTAAAGGTCAGATTTTCAGAACGCATCATAAAATATTCACTTTCGGCAGTACAGTTTTCCATTTCTAAGCCTCTGACCGACCATCCGAACTCCGGAGAAATAATATTACAGCCGTGAATTTTCACCTCACCGCACTCCCTAAGCGCTTTAATGCCATACATTTTTGTATCAGAAATCTCGATTCGTTTGGAATACCAAAGAGCCGCACGGCAATTCTCTGTCATAACAGAGTTTTTAATAATGAGATCTGTATCATGCCAGAATGGGTAACGTAGATTAAAAAAGCAATCGTCGGCGGTTATATCTCTTCCCTCTTTCAAAGCACTTTCTCCGTCGGCAGGACCGTCAAAAGCACAGTTTTTTACTATAATTCCGCTGCTTCCGTATAATGCTCTTTCCATATCGAAGGTCTTGTTTTCAATTATTCTCATAGCTTCTCATCCTTTCGGGGTTAAACTGTGTTTATCCTTTTTTGATCTGATAAACAAGATAATCAAGACAGTCTATCTGCTTTTGATTTTCATGAAGATCGTCAAGCAGTATCTGCCTGTGTTTTTCAAGCCTTTTTATTCCGCATAGGGTTTTTCCGTTTGCGAAGTCATTTAATACAGCTGCGATCGTATCACAATCGCACCCTGCGTCCTCTAAATTTTGTATTATTTTTGCAGATCCTTTGTTTTTTATCATGTGGCCGCTTCCTTTTTATACCGATGTTTTTCTTATGTAAATAACCGTATTATTTTTTGGTTACTTATATATTAGCACAAAGATTTTAAAATAGCAAATACTTATATTAAATAGTTAAATATGCTTGACAGGCATAGAAGAATATGCTATACTGAAGTTATTAAGGAGGATTCATATGGAATTACGCGTACTTCAATATTTTCTTGCAGCTGCAAGAGAACAGAGCATTACAGGAGCCTCTGAATATCTTCACCTTTCTCAACCTACGTTGTCACGCCAGCTGAAGGACTTAGAGGAGGAGCTTGGAAAAAAACTATTTATACGAGGTAACCGCAGAATTACACTGACTGAAGAGGGCATGATCCTCCGTAAGCGCGCCGAGGAAATTACACAGCTGGTAAAGAAAACAGAGGACGAGATCGCATTGTCTGACGAAACCGTAGCAGGAAATATTTTTATCGGAGCAGGAGAAACGGACGCAGTTAGATTTGTTATAAAAGCAGAACAAGAACTTAGGAACGAATATCCGTTAGTGCATTTTCATATGCAGAGCGGTGACAGAATGACCATATCTGAGAGCTTGGATAAAGGACTAGCTGATTTCGGATTAGTGTTCGGGGAAATTGATTCATCAAAATACGAATCAATAAAAATACCTTATTCAGACACCTGGGGAATTTTAATGCACCGTGATTCACCGCTTTCAAAAAAGAAATTTATCGAGCCCGAGGACCTGTGGGATAAGCCTTTGATCCTTTCAAGACAGGAATGCACAGAGTCAGCGCTGCTTCCCTGGTTCAGACGTGAAAAAGATCAGCTTAATATTATAGGAACCTATAACCTTTTATTCAACGCTTCTCTTATGGTCGAGGAAGGACTCGGATATGCACTGTGTCTGGATAAGATAATTAATGTATCAGGTGACAGCAGGCTATGCTTCAGACCGTTATTTCCAAAAATGCAAATCGGTACGCATATTATCTGGAAAAAATATCAGGTACTTACAAGACCGGCTGAACGATTTCTCGAACAACTAAGGAAAGCGCAGCCCAACAGCTGAACGCATCTATGGTATATGCGCTACGTTATTTATAATATCTGAAAATATATACGCTCAGCAACTCAGACCAGCCAGTCTTTCTAATCATATAAACATAAAAAAACCGCATATTCCGAAACAGAAAACACGGCTTTTTAAGGGTCTATAAATTAAAAGCAATTTTGTCTGCGATTTCTTTTACACTCGCCGATACTCTCACAATTATAGCATATCTCGTTTTCAATATGCTTACCGGCGAAAAAGTCAGATATATTTCTTATTGTTGTATAAGCAATACTGTCAAGAGCTTCTTCAGTAAGAAATGCCTGATGAGAGGTGATAATAACATTCGGCATAGACAGCAGTCTTGCCAGCGTGTCGTCGTGAAGAATATGTCCGGACTTATCCTCAAAAAACAGATCGGTTTCCTCCTCATAAACATCAAGACAGGCAGCGCCTACCTTTTTGCTCTTGATCCCATCAAGCAATGCTTCAGCATCAATCAGAGAACCTCGGGAAGTATTGAGTATTATTACTCCGTCCTTCATTTTTTCAATAGATTCTGTACAGATCATATGATTATTCTCATTTGTCAGAGGACAATGCAGAGAAATAATATCGCTTTCAGAATACAGCTCTTCAAGAGATACATACTTCGCTTTAACTTCCTTTGACGTAAACTTGTCGTATGCCAGAACTCTCATTCCAAATCCGTTGCAGATATTTACAAATGCTTTTCCTATTTTTCCGGTACCGATAATACCCACAGTTTTCTGATAAAGATTCATTCCCACAAGTCCTGAGATACTGAAATTGAAATCCCTGGTACGATTATAAGCCTTGTGGATACGCCGAACAGAGGTCATGAGCAAAGCCGCAGTATGTTCTGCGACTGCTTCCGGTGAGTAGGCAGGAACGCGTACAATATGAATTTTTTCATAGGCGGCTTTTACATTTACATTGTTAAAGCCTGCACAGCGAAGCGCGATCAGCTTAATACCATATGAATACAATGCTTTTACAACTGCTTCATTCAGTTCGTCATTAACGAAAACAATCACAGTATCAAACCCCTTAGCCAATGAAACAGTGGACTCATCAAGCTTTACAGTAAAGTATTTAATGAACAGTTCTTCACTTTTGATTTTATCAAATGATTCAATATCATATGGCTTTGAGTCAAACATAGCCGCTTTGATCATAATTTTCTTCTCCTTAATCTTCTCAATAGCTTGATTTTTTATATAAAATTAACTCCTAAAAACAGCGGTAACCCATAGCGCGTCGTTTCAGTATCAATATCTCTATAATTTTTTGTGCTTTACTACATAATATTGCCCCTGATCTCTAAAAAAATCAGGGGCTTATTAACATTTACAAAAATTTAATGTACAGTTGAAAAGTATATTTAATTAAGTTTGTGTCTTTCTATTAAGCGCTGTCAGCTACCTTTTCAGTAATTGACAAAGCGTATTTTTTAAGTTCTTTACATCAATAGGTTTGGCAATATGAGCGTTCATACCGGAATCCAGTGCAGACTTAACATCTTCTGCGAATGCGTTCGCTGTCATAGCAATTATTGGTATTTCTGCAGCATCAGGGCGCTGCATACCCCGTATCAGCCTAGCAGCCTCATAACCGTTCATTCTTGGCATCTGAATATCCATAAGAATTGCGTTATAAGTTCCGGACTCAGTTTTATAAAACTCATCTGCCGCCTGCTTACCGTCCGTCTTAACCACATACTCTGCACCGAACAGATCCAGAAGTCCGCAGATAATTTCGGCATTTATAGCATTATCCTCAGCTATGAGAATACGGCATCCGGACAGAATGGCTGAATCGCCAGCATTAAGACTGCCGCTATCAGAAGAACCTGATTTGCCGCAGCAATCGTGTGCAATTTCAAATTCAAGCTCGACCTTAAACACACTTCCCTTACCTACCTGACTGTCGACGGTTATCCTTCCTCCCATAAGGTCTATCAGGCCCTTCGTTATACTTAATCCAAGGCCCGTTCCCTCAATCTGCTCTGAATTTTTACTTCGGACAAACGGCGAGAATATATCTGAAAAATATTCTTCTGGTATGCCTATTCCGGTGTCCTTAACCGTAAAACGATAACAGACAAAATTCCGCTCGGTTGGCTCGATCTCCTCTGTCAGGAAATCCACGCTTCCTCCCTTATGAGTAAACTTTACCGCATTGCTTAAAAGATTGATCAGAATTTGATTGATCCGCAAGGGATCACCATAAAAGCAGAAATGTGATATTCCCTCTGTACGGACGGTAAATTCAATACCCGACTCTCTGGCCTGAGGAGAAATAATATCTGAAAGCTGCTCAAGTAGTTCAGAAAGACATATTACCCTTTTGTTCAGTTCTATTTTTGAACCGTCTATCTTGCTCATATCCAGTACATCGTTTATCAGGCTGAGAAGATGCTTAGAAGAAACGGAAATTTTCTTAAGGTATTCTTTCACAAGATCGGTATCGTCAAGATGTGCAAAAGCCAGCGCCGTCATTCCCATTATCGCATTCATAGGGGTTCGTATATCGTGGCTCATCGCAGAAAGAAAATCGCTTTTCGCATGATCTGCTTTACGCGCCGACTCAAGGGCATTTTGCAGTTTGATCTGTGATTTTCTTTCCGCTGCCAGCATATCGGTAATATCAGCACGCACCAGACAAACTGTTCTGTGATTCTGATCTCCCCAAAGGACATTGATCTGATTATACCTATCTTCCTTATCTGTTCGGTAAGACAGCAGGAATTCATACCCCGCCGGTTCTTCCTCAAGACGTTTCAGCATTGTGTCCAGTTTAAGCTCTTTAGCCTTTCCTTCCTGTTTTACTTCATTCTTTTTGACATAACTCTCAATTTCATTTTCATAATTTTCTATAATATAAGGAGGAAGATTTTCCAAAACTGTCTGACGCGTATACATTGTCATTCTTTTTGTACTTACATCAATAAAACCGGCAAGATCAAAAGTATAAGCTATCATATTGAGCAGCCCCTGCTGCTCTCTGACAGAATCAGTAATATCCGTTCTTGATAAACAGATACGTCCGAACCGAAGATCTATAGCTGTAACAGTCATATTCTTGGTACGGATATCTCCGTTGTCGTCGGCTATAGAATAAGAAAAAGTATATGATTCTTCCTTTTGCAGACGTTTCATCATTATTTCCGGATCCAGACTCTTTCTATATGCTTCTCTATCTTTCGGAACTATTCTCATAAGCATACTGCTCATCCATTGAGTATGGACACCGCTTTCGGGCGGAATAAGATTTGAACCCTCATTTAAAGATATAACCTTATATTTATCTTTAAGAACATCTACATCTACTACAAAATCATGACCGGTCAATGATAATTGATTAAGTATACGGGCGGATATAGTTTGTTCAGTTATATCCGTAACTGTTAAAATACCGGTCAGATCCTCTGTATCCGGCTCGGATACCATGTTCATTTTAAATTGTACGAATCTTCCCGAAGGTTCATTCGGCAGCTTGACAAAACAATCAAAAATATGTACCGTTTCATTTCTCTTAAATGCTGCAAGAGCCGGTGAATCCAAGAATATATCAAGGAATTTACGGCGTTCAGAACCATCTTCGATCATTTCTGAAAGTCCGGTAAAAAACTTGTCACGATCCGATCCGAATTTTCCAAGGGGGTTTAGATTTATATAATCGATTATCTCAAGTATTTTATTCTGTGTTATATTACAGTGTCCGACAATCATAGCGTTCGGATCCGGCGTCCGGTAATGCCTTAAAATCAGATCCTTATATTGCCGGCGGACACGTTCATGTTCTTCTATCTCTTTGGTAATATCGCAATAAATAGCATAGATACGTTTTTCTCCGTTCTGATTGGAAATTATAGAAAAAGATACCTTCGTCCATAGATAACCGTCTGTTCCTTTTTTTATTCGGTAAGATGTTTCATAATAATTATCATGTCCGGCAATATATTTTTTCAGCTCTTTCCGTATACGTTTTATATCATCCGGGTGTATGCCACTGGTTGCATCATATCGGTAAACATCCCAAGCTTCTTCAAAAGTCATATCAGTCATAGCGGCAAAACCGTCAGAAATGTATTCAGGTATCATAGTACCGTCTTTTTCATAGCGAACAACAGCGATACCGCCCGGAAGATTTTTTACAACAGTCTGAAGATACTCCTCCAGCCGTTCCTTTTCCTTTTTCATCTTTACTTCTTCAGTAGCGTCACGCACAAATTTTATGTATGCAGGAACACCATTCCAGTCAGCCTCTATAAATCGGGTTATATATACCCGGCCTGAGCTGTTAACAGTCATCTCATGCTCAAGACCGTCGGCTTCCCTGTTCTTCAGAGTACAAAATTCACATGGTGAATCTTTGCCGTGAAGCGCCGCATAACATTTTTGAACTGTATTTGCAGAGCTGAAAGAAAATAAGTCCTTTGAATCATTTACATAAAGAAGATCATAATTTTCCTTATCTATAACATATATACCGTCAGCGGATTCATTGGCTATACGCTGAAAAAGCTGAGCTTCAGCTGACATTCCGGTATAAACGGCATAAAATCTCGTAACGTTTGATAACGGACCCATCCTCCTGCCGTTCAGATGAATCCATATCAGGCTGCCGTTTTTATGCTTCATTCTATAAGAAATATCCAATACGTCACCGCTCAAAAGCGCCGCCTTTGCCGCAGTAAGCACTCTATCCCTATCCGGTGCATATACGATGTTCATTGCATCGTTGTGCACCAATTCCTGAAATTCCTCCCGTGTATGCCCTGAGATAGCCGTAACGCCGTCTGAATAAAAGGTCGGGATAAAACGCTCTCCTTCAACCCGATAACTGGCTATTCCGCCCGGAATTGAGTTTACCAGATGATCAAGCAGAAGCTGAGCTTCCTTCAGCTCGTTAATATTGTGAAAAACGCACTGAAGCAACGGACAGCCGTCTTTTTCACCGATCTGCTTTGCCTGCATATGAACCCACACGATATTACCGCTGCGATGCTGCTTACGATACTCAAAATCCGCTACCGTATGTTTTTTAAGAGCCTTGCGGAGATTGGATATTACCATATCTTTATCTTTATAATAGATTATTGCTGTGGCGTTTTGCTTGACCAACTCACTGTATTCATCTGAAGTATATCCGGAAAGCTCAGGTACTCCGTCAGAAAAATACAATGTTTCAAATATATCTGATACCTTATAAATTGCAACTCCTCCCGGTATCGCATTTATTATATTCTGAGTTTTTATATTTGCGGCAGTCAGCTCATTCTCCAGTTTCTTATATTCGCTTACGTCGCTGTATACACAATAAAGCAGCTTTGTATTGTCTTCCTCCTGCACGACAGTACCTTCAAGACGGATCCAGCGGTATAATCCCATCTGATCGTTCCAGACCCTGTATGTATGACTAAGATTACTGTTATTGGAGGCAGCTTCTTTAACCTTTTCCTTCAAAAGGCTTAGATCTTCACGATGAACGCCCATATATTCAGTCGCACGCTCCATCGCTTGGATATGATCGTCAGAATAGCCAAGCAGCGCATAAAACGCCGGATTATGAAAAACCGGAAAAATCTTATTTTCTACAATACGATAGACGCACAGACCGCATGGAATATTTCCAAAGGTCGACTCAAGTTTTTTCTTGATCGCTTCTGAATGTTCTTCCTTTTTTTTCTTTTTTGTAATATCCGAAACATATTCAATATGCGCAGGTCTTCCGTTCCAATCAATAATTTTTCCGCTGAGCTCATAGATACACATTGTTTGAGGATGCAGGAACTCACGTGTAAATAGTTCGCCGCGGTTAATACGTCCGGCATGACAAAAAGAGCATGGCTTATCAAAACCTGCTAAATGATAACAGCAGCAGTCCTCAAAACCGTCTTTAGGCAGTAATATTTCCTTTGCCAGCTGGTTTGCATACAAAACCTTTTTGCTTTCTATCTCACTGACAAATATCGCTACCGGGACATTATCTAGCATAGCCGTAAGCTGTTCCATCGTCAGAAATTCTTCCGTCATTTCGTTCACATTCTTTCCGCTTATTTTCAGGAAAATCAAACTTTACTGCTTATTATACAAGAACGCTTACGAAAAGGTTTCTGCTGCGGCAATCATCCTGATTAGGTTAATTACCGAATTTAAATTTACAGTGTTGATTCTCAGTTATACATTACATTTTATTAAGCAAGTATGTTATTACTTTTATTATATCTCATATTAAAATTTTTGTCAATTAAAATAATAATATAGCGGCTTTAATATAGTATTAAAAAATAAATTTGTAGATATAGAACAGATAAAATCGAATATATCATATCTGTAAATAAAGTAAAGAAAAAAGGCAGCCGATCGGCTGCCTTCTAACTTGTGTAAAAATTTTGGAGAGGATGAAACGAGCTAAGAGTTTATTCACTTAGTGTGTTCATTCTTTTTTCTTTCTTTGTTCTACAATTAATATTATACTCAATAAGAAAGAAACATCAAGAACAATACAATTACATTTTACTACAGATCGTTTACAATTGACATTTTCTGCTGTAACCGTTCTGGCACCTTTTTATTTGCAAAATTTACCTTGAAATAATCAAAAAAGTATAAAGCGTATAAATAGTTTTTGTAATATCTGCCGCAGTTTATACCGCTATTCAGCTGCGCCGTATTCCGCACGGTATTCAAGCATTTTATCAAGGTACTCCCTGCCGTCTACTATTCCGTCCTCTATGGCTTTGATTATATCGTTTATATTAACTATAGAATAAACCTTAACTCCGAAGTCTATATACGCCTGCTGTATAGCTGAAAGCTCTGTATCAAGCGCTTTTTCCATTCTGTCAACTGTAATGACCATACCGGTTACGTCAACGTCGGCAGCAGATTTAAGCTTTGGCATAGATTCGTGAAGAGCCTTTCCAGAGGTCATAACGTCATCAATTATAATAACCTTTTCATTATCGCTCAGCTTCTTTCCTACAAACATTCCGCCTTCCCCGTGATCCTTTGCTTCCTTTCTGTCAAAGCAGTAGGAAACATCGGCTCCGTATTTGGTACCCAGTGCAATTGCAGCCGAAACTGCAAGAGGAATACCCTTATAAGCGGGTCCGAAAAGGGTTTCTACGGGAATTTTGTTATCCATAATACAATCCGCATAAAATCCGCCTAGCTTCGCAAGCTGAGCGCCGGTCTTATAATTTCCGCAGTTTATAAAATACGGCGCCTTTCTGCCGCTTTTCAAAGTAAAATCTCCAAACGTAAGCACTCCGCTGTCTGCCATGAATTTAATAAACTCTTCCTTATAAGTCATAAGCTTTACTTCCCTTCAATTTAAATCTATATACATTATATCATATCCAAGTCCTTGTTGCAAGTACCGAAAATGCGTTTTTTATCAGGACAAAAATATCCCGCATTTCAGAGAAGATATTCTGCTATTCCTTTACGGTTATTATCCAGCCTCCGCAGTTATCGGAAGACACTGTCGTTTCAGAGCCTTCAGGAACTCTGACAAGCTCGCCTTTCTGACGTGAAATTATGTATCCGCCGTATCTATAGAACTTACCGCATTCAAGACTATCAAAATATTCTTCAAGCGTTTCATACTCACGGCTTATTATCTCCGAATGAGGCAGACCAACATATCTTATATGCCACGGCTCATATTCTATTCCCGTAACATCTTTTTTCAAAAGCGGGTATCTTATTATAAAACCATATTCCCCGCATTTTGAATTTACAAACTGTCCCGCGTCTGACTTAAGAAATCCCATTCCGGCATATCCGTCGGTATATACGTCAAGAGCTAATCCTGTCTGATGCTCGCTTGAGCCGGCTGACATAGCCGTATCGGAACCCTGCTCAGACAATATTTCCTCCTGCTCCTGTGCAGTACGGAATGAGGAGATTATGTAGAGCGGTTCTCCGGTATTCTTCTTTACTGCGTCTGACAGCTCCTCAAACGCCTGCTCTGCACAGCGGTTTATCATTGCTCCGCTGTTCTTGTAGTCAACAATCTCGGCTTTAAAGCTACTGCCAAGGGTATTATCGCAGTTTACCAGCATAAGACTTTGATTTACAGTACAGCCGTTGTGCTCAAGCTCATTTATATACATACTTTTAAGAGTCAGAGAGCTTTCGCTTATCTCAGTAACATCTGCGCTTTTACTCAGCTGAATGAACTCATGCTTTACAATAAACCTGAGATCAGGCCGAAGCGCAAACAATCCTCCGACAGCGGCAGCAGCAAGCACAGCCAAAATCAGGATCACCCTGCAAAATCGCTTTTTTCTTACAAACATTTTTGTCATCATCCTTTATATTTTCCGGAGGACATCTGATATAGATATCCTCCGGAATTCTCTTTATTCTGAAGTTTTTGCAAAACCGTCTGAATCTGTAGATTTCTGAAACAGAAGCACTGCCTTGAAAACGTCGCCGTCCAGCTCGATACGGAATACTCCGCCGCAGGCTTCCGTAAAAGTTTTTGCTATTGAAAGTCCGAGACCGTTTCCTCCGTCAGTTCTGGATTTATCTCCTCTTGTAAACCTCTCGGTTATTTCGTCAGGAGTAAAATTCATTTCATAGCTTGCAGTATTCTTCATTTCAAGTCTAATATAATTCTTCTCTTCTTTAAGATCAATAAATATTCTCGTACCGTCCATTGAATAGTTCAGAGCGTTATCTATCAGGTTCTGGAACACCCTGTACAGCTTGTTTCCGTCAGCAGTTATAATCGCAGACTTAGCTTCTGTATTTATTTTCATCTGCCTTCCGCTTTTTTCTATTTTATCCTGTGCGTCAGCAAGAGCCTGATTAAGAAGGATTACAGCGTCCAATTTCTCCATATCTATATCCACTCCGCTGGTCGCTTTAGCAAGTGAAAATACGTCTGCCACAATATTTTTAAGCTTTTCAGATTTCTGCTCCAGTATCTTTACATAATCCATAGCTTCAGGCGGCAGATCCTCCGATTTAAGCAGGTCGATATAGCTTATAATTGAAGTAAGGGGCGTTTTCAGATCATGTGAAACATTTGTAACAAGCTCTATCTTCATTCTTTCCGACTGAACCTGTTTTTCAACGGTATCCTTGATATTCTTTGAGATCTCAGACAGCTTTATACTGTCTGAGTATACAGGAGAAGTTACAGGAATATCGCTGTCAGGCTCATCTCCTCTGCTCATCTGGTCTATCTGAATATCAAGCCTGTTAATATCTCTGTATATCCTGAATTCCGTAATAATAAACCATATAAAATATATGATCCAAGCTATAATTGAAATTACCGCCAATCCCGAGTTTAATCCTGATCTGTAATAATCATAGTCGTCCTCATACGAATAATGCTGAACGCCGTAGCTCATTATAATTATCAGCGCTTCCGCAGCTGTAACCCCTGCAAATATCCATTGTCTTATATACAGCTTTCTTGCAACTGTCTGGCTGCTGTATTTTTCAAACAATCCCCATGACCTGAGCTTTTCTCCCGACCATCTCAGAAATCCCTTGAACAGCTTGAATACATAGAAATCCCTCCAGAAGCTATGGACCTTCAGCTTGCTGACTGCACCAAGCAGGAATCCAAGTCCCGCTGCACTTATAAAAGTAACCGCACCCCCGAGACACCAATACGAATAGGGTCTTGGAATATCGAAAAGATTTTTTATTATTCTTAACCAGCCAGAATATTCGCTGAGAATAACCCCGGCAAATGCCAGAGACATTATCATTCCAATTACAAGAAACTCAGTATGCCATCTTCCGAAAATAACGGCGTAACGCCATTTTTGGTTATTTTCTCCGCAGTACCCGCATACCGCAATAAGATATACAACACATATCAGCAGCACAAGAGAAGCGGCGATGATCTTTACTGTAAGTTTATTTTTCAGATCAACGCTTTTATTAAATCTCGCTTCTGCCGCCGCAAGCTTTTCCTGATTCGGCGATATCATAACGATCATATCCTCGTCGTCAAGAAGATTGAATTTATAACCCTCCAGATCCTCTATAGATATATCTGCGTATAGCTTTCCGTCTTCGTTGTAAGATTCATAATAATCGTTGTAGTCCTCCAATTTTTCTTTGCTGATAAGAACCTTTTTATATCCGTTGATAATAAATGCCTTTGAAGCGTCATTTATATCAAAGTCGTAAATATACAGATCGTCGTAAGGCCCGTAGCAGGATATATATCTTCCATAACTGTCATACCCCGACCATCCTACAGGTATTGAATACATGCTGTATATTTCCTGCTCCGTAAAATTTCCGTCGCTGGCGCTCCAATGATCTGATGTAATAAAATAATCCATGGAATTGTCATTGCTCTGATAATTTTCGTCATTTTCCGCCGTATTTTTATATCTGGTATACCAGCAGCTTCTTTCTTTCTGAAAGTCTTTAATATCATTCTGATCGGCAATAATTCCCGTCATTTCTTCAATATTAGTGATTACGCTGTTACCGAAGCAAACATAGTAATCAAAAAAACTGCTTTCTATAACCGGAGTTCTGTTATTGCTGTATATATTTATAATATTAGAATATTCATAGCTTTTCAGAGCACGCATGAAATTTTTGTACAAATCTTCGCTGCCCTGAAATTCTCCGTTCTTACAGTTTCTGAGATAAACCGTAGCAGTAGTGCAGAGCGCCTGATACAGATTGTTCTTACTTGAGATAAATTCCTCGCTGGAAGTATATCTGTCCTCAAAGAAATAGCCAGAATTATTTCCGTTCTCATCATGCTGAAAAGCCCAGCCGAGGATACACACACCCATAGCGCAGGTCAGAAGAAACGCCAGCGTTCTCATCATGCCGGAAGTCAGAACAGCCTTAAACCTACCGAAATTTTTCTTTTTTTCATTATTACTGCCTTCGTTTAATTCCTCTGTATCAGATTTTTTCGATTTTATATCCAATGCCCCACACCACCTTTAAATATTTCGGTTCACGAGGATTTATCTCTATCTTTTCACGGATATGGCGTATATGTACCATAACCGTATTTTCTACAGCATAAGCGTCCTCGTTCCATACCTTTGAGTAGATCTCCTCCGCTGAAAAGATCCTTCCCGCATTGCGCATAAGGAGTTCCATTATTTTCAGCTCGGTAGCCGTCAGCTTGACCTGCTCTCCGTCTACCTCCAGTGTTTTGGCGGAGGTATCGAGAGCAAGTCCGCCTATTTTTATTATATCCGTTTTGTTTGTGTCTGCTGAGCCTAAATGAAGATAACGCCGCAGGTTTGACTTAACTCTTGCAACAAGCTCCATCGGATTATACGGCTTTGTAATGTAATCGTCTGCGCCCATAGAAAGTCCGAGAACCTTGTCGGTGTCCTCCGATTTAGCCGAAAGAACAAGGATAGGAATATTTCTTGTGGCTCTTATTTTCATCATTGCCGAAAGTCCGTCAAGCTTAGGCATCATTATATCGATAAGAATAAGATTTATATTTCTGTTGGAGGCAAGCTTGTCGAGAGCGTCAAGTCCGTCGTACGCACGGATCACCTCGAAATCCTCCTTCTCAAGCAGCTTTGCAATAGCCGCAACAATATCCTTATCGTCATCAACAACCAGAATACAGCCGTTTTCCATTTAAGCTCAATCCTTTCTTTCTACAATAGAATTATAAAGTACACTTTTTAAGTTCAACCCGATATATTTCTTAAAAATATCTTAACCATGATTATTATAACACACATAAAGGCTGTTTACAACAAAAAACGGCGCGTCTGCGCCGTTTTCTCAGTTATTTCTTCGTCCTGACGGTTTTTACTCCGCTCCATGCTCCCAAGGCGTTCGTTCCGCCTCCGTTTGACTTGTATGCTAGCGCTCGGTATTTATACGAGGTATTCCTTTTTAGTCCTCTGATCTTTAGCTCCTCTGATCCCTTTACCAGCTTTACAGTCTTCCACGTCTTCCCTCCGTCGCTTGACTGCTGTACCTTATAGC